>JAGWQR010000021.1 GCA_028869975.1 Alphaproteobacteria bacterium
CGCGACCTTGCTCACGTCGATCGGCTGTTCCTTGCCATCGACCAGATCGTCATAGCGCGCGATATAAGTTGCCGTGTCGCCGATATAGCGGAAAAATGTGCCCAGCGCCCCGTCATTATTGAAGGACAAGCTCAGCGTGCAGATCGCGCCCGACGCTGCCTTGAGCTGGATCGACATGTCCATCGCGATGCCAAGCTCGGGATGATGCGGGCCTTCAATCGCATTGGCCTTCACAATCGGCCCGGCCTGATAGGCGAACAGGTCAACCGTGTGCGCGGCGTGATGCCAGAGCAGATGATCGGTCCATGAGCGCGGCTGGCCCTTGGCGTTCATGTTCTTGCGGCGGAAAAAGTAAGTCTGCACATCCATCTGCTGGACGTTGAATTCACCCGCGACGATTTTGTTATGAACATATTGGTGCGACGGATTGAACCGGCGGGTGTGGCCGACCATGCAGGTGAGGCCGGTTTCCTGGCTCTTGCTGAGCACAGCCTCACTGTCCGCCCAGCTATCGGCAAGCGGGATTTCGACCTGAACATGCTTGCCGGCATCCATGCACGCAATGGCTTGCGCAGCATGCATCTGAGTGGGGGTGCACAGGATCACGGCATCAACATCATCTCGCGCAAGCGCATCTTCAAGCTCGGTTGAATGATGCTTCGCGCCATATTTCTTCGCGACCTCGGCCGCCTGTTCGGCCGTCCGGCTGATGATCGAGACGATCTCCACGCCGTCGATCAGCTTCAAGCCATCAAGATGTTTTTCACCGAACGCGCCGGCACCGGCAAGGGCAATTCTCATGCTATTTTCTCCAGAACAATGTGCCCCAGCGCGGTGTTGCTCGCTGGAACATGATAATGACGGTGCAGCTCCTTTATGCTTGGCCCCAGCGCGCCGCGCATGATCATCCACATGACCAGTTCGATCCCTTCAGAGCCGGTTTCGCGCAGCAATTCGATGTGCTGGATATGGCGCAACCGTTCCGGGTTGGCGGTGAGATCATCGAGGAAGGCGGTATCCCAGGGCGTATTGATCAGCCCCGCACGCGGCCCCTGCAATTGGTGGCTCATCCCGCCGGTGCCCCAGATTTGAACGTTCAAATCTTCGGGGAAACTCTCCACCGCGCGCGCAATCGCCTCGCCCAGCAGCCAGCAACGGTTGGCGGTTGGCGGCGGGTAGGTAACGACATTGACCGACAGAGGCACCACCTTGCACGGCCAGGCTTTCGGCTGGCCAAACATCATACTGAGTGGCACGGTCAGGCCATGATCAACCTCCATCTGGTTGAATATGGTCATGTCGAACTCGTCGAGGATCAGGCATTGCGCGAGGTGCCAGGCGAGATCGGCATGCCCTTTCACGGCAGGCACCGGGCGCGGCCCCCAGCCCTCGTCGGCGATGGCATATTCATCGGCACAGCCGATCGCGAAGGTGGGGATGATGTTCATGTCGAACGCCGAGGCATGATCATTATACACGAGCACGATCACATCGGGCTTTTGCGCGGCTTCCCACGCCCGCGTCCAGTCGAACCCGGCAAAAGCGGGTTTCCAGTAATCCTCATGCGTTTTGCCATTGTCGATCGCGGCACCGAGCGCCGGGATGTGGCTGCACGCCACGCCTGCAGTAATCCGGGCCATCAGTATTTCCCCTTGATCGAGCGGACGCCTTCGGGCGAGCGGCCTCCGGCGAGCATCATCGCCTGATAATCGGCCTCGCTCATCCCGGTCATCGTGCCGACCGCGCGCAGATAGCTGATTTCATCCGTGAAAAAGATTTTCGCCATGAAATAGATATTACCCCCTTCGTCGAGCAGCGCGTTGTAATTGCGGTCGAGCACAGCTTGGCGTTGCGCCTCGGTCATCGGCCATTCGTCGAGATAGGCGCGCTCGTTGGCCTTGAACCGGGCGCGGTTCTCAGCCTTCATCAGGCTCATCGCGAACTGATTCAGGTGATAGCCCTGGCGCGCGCGCTTGGCGGTATAAACGCGCGTGCCGGGAATATCGTCAAACTCGGCGAGATATGAGTGAATATCGACAGTGTTCACGGTCATGAGCGGATATCCCAGTGATAGATGAGGGGGGCCTCGCGAAATGCAAAGCGGTCGAGATGGGTTTCAATTACACCGCGCATCGATGCATCTTCATCGGTATCTGACGTGGTGAGCTGGATTGCAATACCGTCTTGCTGCGCGATCAGCGTCGCATGTTTGGTTTCGCCGAACGGGATTTCTCCCCGCCCATCGGCATAGCTGGTCGCGAAACGATGCGACCAGTGCTTGACCAGTTGTTGAATATAGCGCTCTGCCAAGACAGTCTGCGCAAAGCCGTTGCTGGTGATGCTCATAAGCCACGTACTTTCAGTTGCGCGTCAAGACGCGGGAACACCCGCCGCGCATTGCCTTCAAAAATCGCGTGGCGCTGCGCGGCGCTGATGTCGAGAGCGTCTATATAGCGTTTGGTGTCATCGAAATAATAACCGGTCGTCGGATCGATCCCACGCACTGCGCCGACCATCTCCGAGCCGAACAGGATATTCTTGGTATCAATCACGTCTGCGAGCAGATTGATGCCGGGCTGATGGTAAACGCAGGTGTCAAACCAAACATTGTTCATGACATGGCTGGCAAGATCAGGCTGCTTGAGCATGTCCGCCAGCCCGCGATACCGTCCCCAATGATAGGGTACGGCGCCGCCGCCATGCGGGATGATGAAGCGAAGCGTGGGAAAGTCGCGGAACAAATTGCCCTCAATCAGTTGCATGAACGCGATGGTATCCGCAGCGATATAATAGGCCCCGGTCGCGTGCAGCCCCGGATTGCATGAGCCCGAGACATGGATCATCGCGGGCACATCGAGTTCGCACATTTTCTCGTAAAAGGGATACCAGAAGCGGTCGGTGAGCGGCGGGTGTTTGAAATGGCCGCCACCAGGATCGGGATTGAGGTTGCACCCGATAAAGCCCAAGCCGACACAGCGCTCAAGCTCGGCAATGCTGCCCTGCATATCAGCGGCAGGAGATTGCGGGAGCATACACACGGGCGCAAAAATATCCGGATACAGCGCCACACAGCGCGCGATCAGATCATTATTGACCCGTGCCCATTGGAGCGCGACGTTTTCATCTCCGACATGCGGCGCCATTGCCGAGGCGCGCGGCGAGAAGATCGTCATATCCGCGCCGCGTTCCTTGAGCAGTCTGATCTGGTTTTTTTCCAGCGTTTCGCGGATGTCATCGTCCGGGATCACAGGATAAGATGGCGGCGCTTCACCGGCCTTGAACGCGGCTTTCTGCACGTCCCGCCAGTCATTGTGCGCACTCGGTGCAGTGGTGTAATGTCCGTGGCAATCAATAATCAGGGTCATGTTCCTATTGCCTCCAGTTTCGCAGCAAGCCCGTGCGGGGGGGGATTAAGTCCGAGTGCACCAAGAGCCGCCTGCCAAGCGACCGTGCCGCTGGTCAATTCGGGCTGAACGCCCAGATCCTCAAGCGTCTTGACAGCCTCGGCCATTTCCGCCGCACGCCGGAGCCCGTGCACCAGCATCCGGTCGAGCCGGTAATCCGCGCCTGTCGCCCAGTCATTCCCGAACGAACCGAGCACTTCATCGGTTACACCCGCCTTCAAGCAGGCGAGCAG
>JAGWQR010000206.1 GCA_028869975.1 Alphaproteobacteria bacterium
CGCGCTCCGGTGGCAATAATCCACCAATCACTGACCATTCCGCATCACTCAAATCACCCCGACCCATAACTGCTCTCCAAAAAGCAGTCTTGAATCAGAAATCACACCGTTTGGGAATCCCTTTTGTCAACATGGCCTAGCGCGCGCGCCAGCAAATCCGCAGGCACTCCATTGTGTTACATGACCAACCAAGGGAGTCCCGGTGATGACATGGGCAAAATCGCTTGCCGCAACTGAAACAATCCGGGCACCGGTCATTTCGCTCGCGCGGGTGATCGATCGGTGGATATTCGTGTTCACGGCGGCAAGCTTCATCCTGCTGGCGCTACTCGGGTTCATTCCTGACTCGATTTCCAAGATTGCGGCAGTGAACGCGGGTGAAAGGGCCCCATTCCCGCCAATCCTGCACGTCCACGCCGTCCTGATGGGCTCATTTCTATTGCTGCTTCTGGCCCAGACGACGCTGGCGGCAACAGGCAGGCTTCAATATCACCGCCGCCTCGGATTGCTCGGCGCGGCATTTGTCCCGGCCATCGTGGTGACGGGATTCCTGCTTGTCCCGGCTATGTACCAGCAAGTCTGGAGCGCGGCGCAGAATGCACCGCCTGAGGCCCGCGAAAAGCTGGAGCAGGTCCTCCTAATCAAAGATGACATCATGCTTGGGCAACTGCGGCAGGCCGTCCTGTTTCCGCTGTTCATGGTCATTGCCCTGATGGCGCGCAAAACCGATTCTGGGCTTCACAAGCGCATGATGATCCTGGCGATCGCGATGATCTTGCCTGCGGCGATTGATCGCATAAGCTGGTTGCCGACCACCTTTCCGGCCAGCCCCTTGGGGGCAGACCTCTATACCCTGCTGGCCGTCATGCCGATGTTCATCTGGGACCTTGCCAGGAACCGGTCGATCCCGAAAGCCTATGTGATCTGGCTGACGATCAACGTGCCATTTGCCCTGGCGGTTCATAGCTTGTGGGGATCTCCTTGGTGGCACTCGGTCGCTCCACGGTTGGTCATGAGCTGATGACCGCAGGGGCGTCGCGACCCATTGTCAGCTTCGCCTGGATTACTCGGATTGTCCCCAATGTCCGCCACACAAACAGCCCTCCCAAAGGCCGCCAGTCCACTCCGCACACCCCTGGGGCCATTGACCGAGATTTTCAAATCGTCCTTTTGACATGCCGAGGGTGATCGGTCCGAGCGCTGGCGGCAGGTGGGGCTTTGGCTGCCTTCACGAAAGCGCCGCGAGTGCCGCCGCGAGCCCGCGCACACTGATTGCCTCGACACCGTTCCCCATCGCAAACCCGTCCTCGCCGCCATAGGCGACGAAGGCGCGATTTGGTTTGATGTCATCCAATGCGACCCTGAACCCTTTTTCGATTTGCGGCGCGCGGGTTCGTTTGATCTCGATGGCCCAGGTGCCGTGGCGCGCGCCCATTTCAAGGATCAGGTCGATCTCCGCCCCTGCCGACGTGCGGTAGAAGCTCGCACGGGTGCCGATGGGAGCGACGGCAAGCAGGCTCTCGATGACGAAGCCCTCCCAGCTCGGCCCTGCAACGGGATGACCAAGCAGATCGTCCAGTGTCTCGATGCCGAGCAGGGCATGGGTTAGGCCGCTATCGCGGATATAGGTCTTGGGCGACTTGATAAGCCGCTTGCCCACATTGACATGATAGGGAGGCAAGCGGCGGACAAGCAGCAGATCGACCAGCAAGCCGAGATAGCTGGTCACGGTAGGCGCGGAAATTGCCATGCTCGACGCCAGACGCGAGGCATTGAGCAGGCTGCCCTGCACATGAGCGAGCATCTTCCAGAAGCGTTCGAGCATTTCGGCCGGAATGCGCGGGCCGAACATGGGAACATCGCGCTCAAGATAGGTGCGGATAAAGTTCAGACGGATGGCAAGGCTGTCGAGGTCGCTTGCGGCTAGAAGGCTGTCAGGAAATCCACCGCGCAACCACAGCGGCATGACGCCCGCGTCGTCGGCGCATTCGATGGCGGTCAGCGGTGCGAGTTCGACATATTCGATCCGGCCCGCAAGGCTTTCGCTCGACTGGCGGAGCAGGTCGATGGCCGCTGATCCAAGCATGAGGAACCGCCCGGTTCGCTTACCCGCGCGCCTGCCTTCGTCGATGATGCCGCGCAACTCTTCAAACAGGGCTGGCATCCGGTGGATTTCGTCGAGAATGACCAGCTCGTCGGCATGGCGCGTGAGGAAATCATTGGGATCGGCCAGTCGTGCGCGATCCCGTTCTGCCTCAAGATCGAGATAGACCGAGGGCCGGGCGTCACCTATCTCGCGGGCGAGCGTAGTTTTCCCGGCTTGGCGCGGCCCGATCAAGGCAACCGATGCCTGACGACCAAGGGCTTGGTTCAGGCGGGGGATGATGTATCGCTCAATCATCCTTGCAAATTAAAAGCACTGGTTTTAATTTGCAAGGAGAAAGGAATCTTGCCCGTCGGCATATTTGCAGCCTAGCGGGATCGTCCGTCGCGTTGCAACGCCTGTTCCTGAGTGATGTCGCGCACCCGCTGGGCCTGCTGGTTCCGCACCTGAATCACGGCGATCCTGTCGCCTCTGGCGATACGAAGAGCAACCTCCTGACGTCTGGCCTCAACCTCCTTTGACGCCTTGACCGGATCGTCAGGGTATTTTGCCCGGGAAATCGAAATGGTCTGGGCAACCAGACTTTGCGCTCGGCGCAGGTCCGGGTCGCGCGCATTCTCCGCATGAGACTGGCTCAGGAATCGCTCGGCCACCCACCCATGACAACAAAGCCGCGTATAAGCTTGAGCTGATACGCAGCCAGTCGCCTTGGATCGACGATTACGGGCTGGAGGGGGATACCCCATTCGATCTGTCGGATGGGTCTCAAATTGATCTGCTGCTTTCCGACCCGACGAACGCAAACGGGCTCGCCGACAGGATGCTAAAATTGGTCGATGAGCCTGTTGAGCGGTTAACGATCATCTCCCCCTATTGGGATGACCAGCTCTCTGCACTGAAGCGTCTGAATGCTGCAGTCGGTGATCCAGACTTGCGGATATTCCTTGCGCAGAACGACCGTAACCCTTCTCGATCATCCACATTTCCGGTTGCCGCCATTGGCAAGCTGGCGCTAAAATTTCATCCGATCGGGTCGGGCGAAGATAGCTCCGACCGTTTTCTTCATGCCAAGATGTTCCTCTTTCATGGCAGCGACCACGATTTCCTGTTCATCGGCAGCGCGAATTGCACCGTCGCTGCCTTGGGTGCGCCGGGCAAAGCAGGGGAAAATCACGAATGCCTGCTTTACAGAAAGCTCCCGCGTGGATCTGTGAAGAAGAATTTGAAGCTTTCCTACAAGTCCAAGATCGCTGTTACCGACATTGCGGTTCCCCCAGGCAAATCTGAAACAGCGTCCGACACAACCGCCTTTATGGCGGGGACTGTTGAGCGTCGTGCGACACGACTGGTCTGGTCACCCACTCCAAATGTTACGGGCGCTGTGACGTCAGTTAAGGTGGACGATGTGCATTTCCCGCTGGCTCATCGGGCGGATGGACTATGGATCGCCGACATCGGTGATGCGAAACTCGGTTCAAATATTGCGCGAATTTGCCTTGCTGACGGCAGAATCAGTCGGCCAATAATCATTGCCAATCCTGAAGAACTGATGCGGTTTGCGCCATTCCCGGTTGCCGACTCTATCCGGAAAAAACTTGATGCGGTCCTCAATGGGGACGCCGACCTGATCGGGCTGGCAAAAGACATTCACCTATTGTTGGAGGACGATGCCAAGATCGGGCCAGCTCTGGAGCGAATTCGTTCCGCTGCCGGGCGCAGCGCAACTCCCGGTATTGCGGGCAGGGATTTTGCTACTCCCGAAGAGTTCAGGAAGGCACTTAACCTCCGCGTCAGTTTGAAATCGGCTGGGCTTGCTCACGGCGATAATCCGGCACTTCAAGCGCTCCTCCAGATCGTCCTGCGCGGGATGGTCAATGTTGAGACGGTCGAAAGGCTCGATGCGGAGGACGCGGCCAAAGCAAAGGGGCACGACGTTGGGGAGGATCAGGACGATGTTGGGCAATCAGACGACATCGCCGTTCCGGATGTTACGCTTTCCAATGTGGATATGAAGCCGCAGATTGTTTCCGACAGCGAGTTTGAGCGCAATCAAGCGGCTCTCTGGCGTGGAATTGCGAAGTTCCAAGATTTCTTAGGGCGGGCTAAGGACTCAGACGCGGCGCTCGATCTCAATTTTGTCACCCGATCGCTGTTCATGCTTTACCTGATGCTCCACGGCTGCACGAAACGATACAAGACCGAAGATGGCGAGGAAGCAGTCCTCATCCCTTTCGCCGGAGGGCCGGGTGAGGATTTTCGTGACAGCTTTTTGTTCGTTGCGGCTCAATCAATCGCAGCGGTCTGGGGACCAAATTTTGCGCGAAGTCTGATTTCCCGGCTAAAATTCACCGCCGACAGTGACACTCTTCCGATCCAGATCACGACGCTTACGATTATCTCTCGCTGGGTGCTGGCGGCCATCCTGGCGGAGGTTCGCGGCGCGAAGGCTCATAAGTCACTACGCGATATTCTTGAAAAACAAGTGCCGAGCCTTTTTGCCGCGACCAAACTGTTCCCCGATTTGAGCCAAGAGGAGCTGTTGGCGACCATCAAGCAGATGGAAGCGAATATGGGCATGAATGCGGAGCAGGGTGCCAGAATCAGAGAAACGCTCGGCGAACTCGGACGGCATGAGCGTGGCTAAATGAGGGCTGCGCCTGGACAGCGGAATCGAGGTCTGCGAAGGGCCATAACACTGTCTAAGACGCGCCCAACTTTTTATCGGAAACCCTTACACAACCCTTACACACTTACACAAAGTCTTACACACTTTTAGCTTGCTCGAAAAAATATAATTTGGTAACAACTACTTACGGTAGCCTCGTCCCACTCAAAATCCCGTTCCGCAAGGAGTGTGGGTTCGATTCCCACCGCCGCACCAGCCCCTTTCAGCATGATCCGCTTGCGCCACCGCACGGTGGCGGGATCATGCCAAAGCGGGGTATGACGGCCCGCACGGGCCGCGCCCTGCTTTAAGCGAAATGGCAACCG
>JAGWQR010000207.1 GCA_028869975.1 Alphaproteobacteria bacterium
CTTGAGCGCCTGCTTGATCTTGGAGCGCGGCGGCTGGCCGATATGGACGCGACCGGGATTGATAAGGCGATCCTCGCGCTGACCGCGCCCGGTGTCCAGCCGCTGCATGATGTGAATCAGGCGAAAGCAATGGCGACGCGCGCTAATGACCGACTGGCGGAGGCCTGTGCGGCACACCCGGACCGCTTCATCGGGATGGGCACAGTGGCGCCGCAGGACCCGGACTGGTGCGCGTATGAGATCAAACGCTGCGCCACCGAGCTCGGCTTCAAGGGCATCCAGATCAACTCGCACACGCAAGGGCAGTATCTCGACGACCCCAAATATCATCCGATCTTTCGCGCGCTCGTTGAGGTTGACCAACCGCTCTATATCCATCCCTCGACGCCGCCCGACAGCATGATCGGGCCGATGGTCGAGGCGGGACTAGACGGCGCGATCTTCGGTTTCGGGGTTGAGGTTGGCCTGCACCTGCTGCGGCTGGTTACGATTGGCATTTTCGACAAATATCCGAGCCTGCAGATCATGGTCGGGCATATGGGCGAGGCGCTGCCCTACTGGATGTACCGGCTCGATTATATGCACAGCGCCGGGGTGCGCGCGAAACGCCATACCCGCAACCGGCCGCTCAACAAGACGATTGCCGAGTATTTCCGCGCGAATGTGCTGGTGACGAACAGTGGCGTGGCATGGGAACCGGCGATAAAATTCTGTCAAACCGTGATGGGCGAGGACCGGGTTATGTACGCGATGGATTATCCCTATCAATATGAAGCGGGCGAGGTGCGCGCGATGGACGCGATGGACATGCCGCTCGCCACCAAACGCAAATTCTTCCAGACCAACGCCGAGCGCTGGTTCAAATTATGATGGGGTTCAAGTTGTGAGCGGGGCGGGGGGCAAGATCGGGCACGCTGGTTGGTATGCATTGGCGCTGATCGCGGCGACGCAAATGATTAACCTGCTCGACCGGCAGATTCTCACGATCCTCGCGCCCGAGATCAAGACGCACTTCCATATCGGCGATGCCGAGCTGGGACTGCTGTATGGCACGGTGTTTGCGCTTTTCTATGCGCTGTTTTCGTTGCCCCTGGGGCGGCTTGCGGATGGCTGGAGCCGCACAAAGCTGCTCGCGATCAGCATCGCGCTCTGGTCATTGGCCACAGGGCTGGGCGCGTTCGCGACCGGCTTTGCCATGCTGGCGCTGACCCGGCTCGGTGTCGGCGTGGGGGAGGCCGCCGCGCAACCGGCGGGCACTTCGCTTGCCTATGATTATTTCCCCAAGCCAAAGCGCGGGATGGTGATGGCGGCGCTTGCGGCGGCGATTGCGCTGGGTCTCGGCTTTTCGCTGGTGCTCGGCGGCGTTGCGGCAGGATGGTGGAACGCACGATATGCTGGCGGCGGCGCGCCGCTGGGGCTGGCCGGGTGGCAGTTCGCCTTCCTCGTTGCCTCAGCGCCGGGGGTGATCCTGTGCACGCTGCTCTGGCGGCTGCAGGAGCCGGTGCGCGGGAGCATTGATGGCTTGCCCGCGCCGAATGACCCTGCCCCGTTCCGCGCATCCTTAAGCCTGTTCGGCGCGGTGGTGCCTGGGGGTAACTGGCTGGCGATGATCCATGCCAAGGCAGGCGCACGGGACTGGTTGGGGACTGTACTCTACACCGGCGGAGTCATTGCCCTGTGTGCGCTACTCGCACATATCTGCGCCAGGTTCAGCCCGCGTCCGCCGCTCGCGTTGTTCGGGGGGCATATCAATCCGCATGTCCTCCAATGGAGCGTGGTCGGGTTCGGGCTGCTGGTGATCGGCAATCTGGTGCAATCGATGAAGCGCACTGATCCTGTGATGCACATGCTACTGACGCGCAGCCGGGGGCTGCAACTGAGCGTTCTGGTCGGCTCGCTGCAAACCCTGATCAATTATGGTGTGATGGGGTTCACACCGTCATTTCTGATCCGTACTTTTCATCTGCCCCCGCCGGTTGTCGGCCTGCACTTCGGATTGCTGGCGGCAGGGCTGGGTGTGCTCGGACCACTGGTCGCCGGGCCATTGTCGGACCGGCTGGCGCACAACTGGTCTGCTACCGGACGGGTGTCGCTGGTGCTGTTCTCGCTCAGCCTGTCGCCACTGATCGCGATTTTGGTCTATCAAGCACCGACGATTGACGCTTTCTATAGCCGGTTCGTGATTTACTCGCTCGTGCTCACCATGTGGCTGCCGCCGCTCTATGCAGTGATGTATGAGCAAGTGCTGCCACGCCAGCGCGCGCTGTTCGGCTCGATTTACCTTGTGATCTTGACCATTTTGGGCCTAGGTATCGGCCCTTATTGGGTTGGCATGGTGGCGGACGCACGCCATGGCGAACTTGGCGGGGCGATCCTCTCGGTGATGTGGGTTGCGCCGGTGATCGTTGCGGCGCTGGTGTGGCTCTTATGGGCAGCTCCGCGCGATGAGGCGTTGTTGCTAGAGCGGGCACGGGCTGCGGGTGAACCGGTTTAGGTAACGCGCCACACCCAGAGCTTGATGCTGCTCGCATAGCGCGCCCCCGCGCACACGAACACAGACTTATTGAGCCAGTCATACGCGCCGGTGGGGGCGATGAACTCCGGGATCGTGCGGAAATAATAATCCGCCGGGTCCACATCTTCCCCTGCCGCGAGCCGCGCGATCACCTCCGGCGGGCCATGGCGCAGCCCGCGATTGCGGATTTGGATCACTACGCCGTCGTCGGTTTCCAGCGCATACAGCGCGTCCGCCACAGTCACGTCGTCGGGCCGGGTGAGTTGCCAGTCGGCGGCATTGCCAAGCAATTTGCCCTTGATGCGTGGGCCTTCGACGTGCCCGCCCTCGAAGATCGGGATGATGCGGCGGGTACCGTCGGGTGTAATGCCTATCGGGACGGCCGCGCCGAGCTGCCCCTCGGCTTCATAGACAAACTCAAGGCCGGGCTGGATCATGTGGTGAGCCCGATCTCATCGGCACTCGCCCAGTTTCCGTGCAGGCCAAAGCGCAGCCGGATGGGGATGTTGATCGTCGCGATCGGTCCTTTCTCGATCTTAAGCGCCTCGAACAACAGCAGGTCGGAGCGGTGCTCCTCAAGCCGGTTGCACACCTGAACAATCCAGCCATCGCCCTCGGGCGCGTTCTTGGCACGCGGAATAAAGCATGGCTCCTGCAAGCTCGACACCGGCCCGCACCACCAATGTTGCTCTTTGCCGGTCTGATGATCGATCAGGAACAGGCAGTTCATCAGCAACCCGCCCGCCGAGCCACCTTTCAGTTCCACGGGTCGCCGATAATCCATCTCCAGCATCCAGCCATAACGATAGGGCTGGCCCTGAAAGCGGTCATCGATGCGGGGAAATTCGGCAGCGGTTTGGGTAAGCTGCACTTCACTCTCGAAGGCGTCAGAGTTGCTCGCCATATCGACCGTCCAGCGGGTGAGATAGCTCATCGCCTCTTGGGGCTTGAACGGCGCGCCATGCACATCGGGGAAAAAGGGGAACATGTTATTCTTCGCCACCGGAATGTCGAAATGGACGCGTGAACCCTCCTGAAACGCGTTCATCACATGGCTGTTGAAGCTGTTGCCGGTTTTGAACCAGCGGATATCTCCGCTCTTCCGGTGGAGCACGCCGAGATAGACGGGCAAGGTCGTATCAAAGCCGAAATGCGGCAGGCCCGCCTCCAGCCGCTCCCATGAGCCGATTGAGGGCATGACGTTGAACACCGCATAGTCTAAGGTGATGCCGAAATCGTGCATCATGCAATAATAGGGTGCTTCGAACCACACTTCGTGCAGCAGTTCGCCTGCGGGTGAAATCTCGTAATAGGCAACATCACGCGTGCACAGCCCCGAAGCGGCATAGCCGAATGCGCACATGTTGCCGGTGCGTGGATCAATCTTGGGGTGGGCGGTGAAGGTTTGGCCGCGCATTTTGTCCTTGAAGCGCATGTAGCCATCGGTTGTCATCGCCGCCGGGTCCATCAGCAGCGCCGGCGAGTCCTCTTTGAGCGCCCAGAGCTTGCCCCCATAGAGGAACGCGTTGGTGTTGGCAGTGCCGCGATATGCCCCCTTGACGCTTTCATCGTCGGTCAGTGGATTGCGATACGCGCCGAACAGCGCCTTACCTGCTTCGTTTTCCCGTTTCCATTTGTCGGTCTGCGCCCAACGCTGGCGGAAGTCGCACTGGCCATCATGGATATGAAAACGGGTGATCAGGCCATCGCCGTTGAAGCTGATATCATCCTCCTGAAGCGGGGGGAATTGCGGATCGGGCTGAACCCTGTAAAAGGCTCCGTTTAATTGGGAAGGGATGTGCCCCTCATGCACCATATCGGCGATGTCGGCTTCAATGCGCGACGGCGTGTTGAAGCCGGTGAACGAAGGTGTATCGGGGAAATTGGCCATGTCCTTCTCCGTATTGTAAGTGTAGCATAGCAAATTTAGGGGCCAAGTAAACGCCATGACCCGTATCGAGCATAATATCATCACACCGCTGCCGGTGGCCGATGCCGACCATGATGTTGGCGCGATCAGCGACATTCTCGGTTTTCACATCCGTCTGGCGCATGGTGCTGTGTATCGGCATTTTATCGAGACCTTCGCCGAGCTTGACCTGACGCAAAAACAGGTCAGTGTACTCTGGCTGATTGACGATCATCCCGACATAGCGCAGACCGACCTTGCCCAGCGGCTGCGCATGGACCGCGCCACCACCATGTCGATTGTCAACCGGCTCCAGGCGCGCGGGTTGCTCGTGCGGGGCGCATCGCTGAGCGACAAGCGCAAGCAAACGCTTAACCTGACAGCGAATGGCCTTGTCATCCTCGCCACTGCTAAAAAGGCCATTGCCGCGCATGAAGCCTGGTTGCAATCGCGCTTCAGCAAACGCGAAGTAAAGCTGCTGATGGAATTGCTGGCGCGGATTCACGAATAAGGGTGAACGGGGCTAAACCCGCGCGCCGCTGCGCGCGATGACCATATCCTCACGGTTGATTTCGAAGTCCTTCGCGTCATGCCGTTCGCGCAACTGACTGTCCGGCTCGCCAAAGGTGCGATTGACCATGCGCCCGCGCTGCACGGCGGGCCGAGCACCAACCAGATCGACCCAGCGGTTGAGATGTTTATATTCTTGCGTCGCTAGGAACTCCTGCGCGCCATAGGCCTCACGCGCGATTGAGCCATACCAGGGCCAGATCGCAATATCAGCAATCGTGTACTCCGCGCCCGCCATATATTCATGCTCTGCCAGATGCGTGTCGAGCACATGCAGTTGGCGCTTGGTTTCCATCGCATAGCGGTTGATCGGATATTCCATCTTGAATGGCGCATAGGCAAAGAAATGTCCGAAACCGCCGCCGACGAAGGGCGCAGAGCCCATTTGCCACATCAGCCAGTTGATCGCCTCTGCGCGGGTGTGGATATCATGCGGCAGGAATGCGCTAAACTTCTCGGCCAGATAGAGCAGCATCGATCCGCTCTCGAACAGCCTCACCGGCGGATCGACGCTATGATCCAACATCGCCGGGATTTTGGAATTGGGGTTAATGCTTACAAACCCCGAGCCGAACTGGTCGCCAGCGCCGATACCAATCATCCATGCGTCATACTCCGCGCCGCTATGCCCCGCCGCGAGCAATTCCTCCAGCATGATCGTCACCTTGACTCCATTGGGCGTGCCCATCGAATAAAGCTGGATCGGGTGCTTGCCGACGGGAAGTTCCTTGTCGTGCGTTGCGCCCGAAACCGGTCGATTGATATTGGCGAACTGGCCGCCACTCGGCGCATCCCAGGTCCATACTTTGGGCGGCATATAGCCCGGGGGCTGGCTGGTGGCGGGATCATAATCGACCATGATTCGTCCTTTCGTAAATTTAGCCATACTGATACTGCGCCGCACAAGGGACTGACAAGTGACGATATGACACGAAGCGCAAAAGGGGTGGTGATGCTGGCGGCGTGGTTGATCGGGGCTGCGTCGGCAGCACATGCGGAAGATGCGCCGATTATCGTTACCGCAGCGCCACTCAAAGCCACGACCGGCATGGGGGCCTATGCAACACTGACGCTCGACACCGACCAGTTGCGCGCGTCCCCCGCCAACCGAATCGAGGATGTGCTGCGCGATGTTGCGGGACTGACTGAGTTCCGCCGCTCGGACAGCCGCGCCGCCAATCCGTCGGCACAAGGCATCACGCTGCGCTCGC
>JAGWQR010000208.1 GCA_028869975.1 Alphaproteobacteria bacterium
CCAACATAGCCGATCACCTGACCTTGCGCCACGCGCTCACCCACACTGACGGCGATCCGGCTCATATGCGCATATCCGGAGCCCATGCCATAAGCGTGATTGAGCTTGACGAAATTGCCATGCCCGCCATGCCAGCCCGCATAGGAAACCACACCATCGGCAATCGCATGGATCGGCGAGCCATAGGGTGCGCCATAATCGACCCCGGCGTGCATCCGCGTATAGCCGAGAATGGGGTGAAAGCGCATCCCGAAACCTGAAGTCTTGTGCGCATTGGCAACCGGAATGGTGGCGCCGCCATGCTTTTCTGCTACACCGGCCAGATCATACCAGTCGGTATGGCCATCGATGGTCCACGGAATCATCCGGGTTTGCTGATCGCCGCGTTCCAACCCGATATAGAGTAGCTTGCCATGTTGCACCTCGCCGGTCGCGGCGCGCGCCTGCTCGATCACGATGTTGAAACGGGCATCGGAATCAATATTGTCGAACCCGATCTTGTTCTGGAAAACGTGCAGCACCTCTTCCACGGCATCCATCGGCAGACCATCGGCGCGGGCTGTCTGATAGAAACTGCTGCCAACCTGCCCCTCGATATGCAGCGGCGTATGATCGACCGCAATCGGCAGCGGCGTCACCTCAAAGCCTTGCGCCGTGCGCTTGACATCCAGATTGAGATCAAAACGCGCGCGAAATGCGAGATGGCTGATCGGGCGCGGATCATCGCGGCGGGTATGTGCCCCCAGTGTATAGGCAAGGGTCGTGCCGTCTTGAATCGACTCAAGCGGCACCACCCGCGCCACCTCATCGCGCACAGCGCCGGCATCATCCATGCGCGCCCCGGCATGAACGAGCACCGCGCCAAGATCAGCACCGCTGGTCAGCGTAGAAGTTCCATCGATGCGCAGCCTTTCGGGGAGTGTATTGAGCGGATGCACCAGCGAAGATGGCCCCATCCGCGTGCCGCTGTCACCGCCCCATGCCAGTGGCATAATCGCCTGCGCGCGGGCGTTGACGAGCGCATCGCCGGAAAGGCGCGGGCCTGAAAATGTCTCGAAGGGCGCGAAGCTGGGGTGGAGCAATGCCGCCACAACAATCAGTGCCAGACAGGAGGCAATCCCGCGCCACCATGTCCGCGAGCCGATGTCCGCACCCAGATCAGGCGTGAAATTGGTATGAGCGATAAAAGCGTGCCAGCGCGCACGCCAGGCGAGCGCCTCATGCGGTGCATTATAGGCGGGCGCAAGCGCCAGTGCGCCGCTTCCGCCACTCATGTTGCACCCGTCATCATGCTGCACATACACAGCAGCGTTGCCCCTCAATCTGGTACCAGGACGCAGCGGAATGCGCGCCATTTCGGATGCATTTGTGGATGAAAATGGTTAATGTCAAATGAAGACAAGCGGTGCTTGCGGTGAAGCGAACCCGGCGCAGGCTCACCTGCTGCGTCCTTTCCCCTTTGCAGCGCGCCGTGTGGCGGTTATGGGCTGGACTCATGACCCAACCAAAGACTCTTTACAAGAAAATATGGGATGCCCATGTCGTTGAGCGACGCGACGACGGCACCTGCCTGCTCTACATCGACCGCCACCTCGTGCATGAAGTGACCAGCCCGCAGGCCTTTGAAGGCTTGCGTGCCGCCGGGCGCAAAGTGCGGCGGCCAGAACTGACGCTGGCGGTACCCGATCATAATCTGCCGACGACGGCGCGGATTGACGCGGCAGGTGCGCGACTGCCGATTGCCGATCCGGAGAGCGCCGCACAGCTTGCCGCACTTGAGAAGAACACGGCTGAGTTTAATGTGAAATATATTGGCGCGACCCACCGCGCACAGGGCATTGTCCATGTTGTCGGGCCGGAGCAGGGCTTCTCACTGCCCGGCACTACGATTGTGTGCGGCGACAGCCACACTGCCTGCCATGGCGGCCTCGGCGCGCTCGCGTTCGGCATCGGCACCTCCGAGGTTGAGCATGTCCTCGCCACGCAAACGCTGCTGCTCATGCAATCGCTCAGCATGGAGGTTGCGGTCAACGGGACGTTGGGGCCGGGCGTCACGCCAAAGGATGTTATCCTCCATATCATTGGCGTGATCGGCGCTTCCGGAGGCAATGGCGCGGTGATTGAATATACCGGCAATGTCTTTCGCGAGATGAGCGTGGAGGGGCGCTTGACCGTGAGCAACATGTCGATCGAGGGCGGCGCGCGCGCCGGGCTGATCGCGCC
>JAGWQR010000209.1 GCA_028869975.1 Alphaproteobacteria bacterium
ATGGGCATGATGATCGATAAGCGCGTGGTGCAAGTTGAGCAATCGGTAGGGCGGATGAACGCTACCCGCCAGTTGCTTTACGCTGCACTATGGCTCGCCGATGAGCTTAATGGAGCCACGGTATCGCCACCGTTGCCAGAAACGTGCTCGCTTGATTCGGCCGCCCATGACGAGGCGTTGGCGCGTATCGCCGAACGGCTGGAAGCACTTGTATTGGCCCTTGAGGCTTGACGCAAAGCGCCTATATTGGGCTACGGTGGGTACTGCCCGATACGCGCATGAACATCCCTGAGGCGATTCATCATCCGCGGGGGCTGTCCCTGTCCGGGTCCTGGCCCGGTTAAATGGTTCCCACCTGACGTAACTGGCGTCAGCGGATTTCAAGGCTAACGGTCATGGCGGTCCCACCACCCGATGAAAAAATCCAGCTTCGCAAACAGTTGCGCGACGCGCGCAGGCTATTTGCTGCCGGGCGATATTTTGCCACATCCAAGGACGTTTTCACCTCACCGTTATTGCGAAGAATTGCAGCATCGCAATGCGTTGCCGCGTATCTGGCGATGGGAAGCGAGCCTGATGTCATGCCGCTCGTGGCAAAAGCAAAATCGCTTGCCTTGCCTCGAATCAATGCGGATAACCGCATGGATTTCATCCGTTGGCAACCGGACGATCCGCTGGATATTTGGCGCGGAATAGCCCAGCCACGGGACGGAGCGGAACGTGTAGCGCCTGATCTAGTTCTCGTGCCGCTGGTGGGATTTGATAGGCGCGGTAATCGGCTGGGGCAGGGTGGTGGTCATTATGACCGGACACTCGCGCGTCTGCCCACCACGCGCAGAATTGGCATTGGCTGGAGTATCCAGGAAATCGCAGTACTGCCTGCCGAGCCTCACGACATCCGTCTTGACGCCATTCTCACCGAGCGCGAATGGATTGTACCATGATCGGAGCGCCACCGCCGCCGAGCTGGCGCAAACCAGCCGGTGTATTTGTCATGATCGGATTGATTGCGACACTCGCAGCACTGGTAGGAACACTCTCGCGCTGCCTCACTATGTTGCCAATGGCTGTGCAACTGATCGCCTATTGCGTGCTCGGCATCGTCTGGATTTTGCCCCTTGGGCCGCTTCTGCGCTGGATGGAATCGGGGCGCTGGAAATAAGAACATCATGTGAATTATTTACTTGAATAAGGAACATATAGAGTTTATAAAGGGACTGTATCGGAAAGGAAACGCCCATGCTGTATATGTTTATTGCCTTCGCCAATCTTGTCTTGCTCTGGCGAGCACTGTGGTTCATCGGCGCAACATTGATGGTTAGTGCGCCACAAATCCTGACTGCGTTGGTTGGGCCTGTGCGGGTCGCCGAATCGATACCTTCGGCTGGTCGCTGGCGCTTCAGGTCGCGTCGGCTTGGGCGACGTGCTGCCGCACTCTTGCATAGCGATACCAGGCTAGCGGCAGGATGAGGATATAAACGAGCGTCGCAACACTCAGCGTCTCCCAGGGCTGCATGATGAGCTCCGCAAAGATCAAGGTGATGATGGCGAGCGCGGGAATACGGAACCGGGGGGCAATCGAAAACGAACGCCACGACCAGCTTGGCAGGTTGAGCAGCATTAACATGGCGCTCATGGTAAGCATTGCCGCTACGACATGCTGGGATCGAGTCAGTATTCGCAGTGTTTCTGTGTCGGGCCAGTTATGCAGGGCGAGCCAGAGGAATAAAGGCAAGATCGAAATCGCGGCAGCGGCTGGGGCCGGAACACCGGTCAGAAATCCGGCGCGCTTGTATGGCACTTCTTCGGTATCAAGCTGGGCATTGAAGCGCGCGAGGCGCAACGCACAACAAACAGCATGGGCCAGCGCCGCCATCCAGCCGATCCGGGGACTCGCCTCAAGACTCCACAGAAACATGATGAGTGCAGGCGCCACCCCGAACGCAACAATATCCGAAAGCGAATCCAGTTCCGCACCAAACCGGCTGGTCCCCCGCAACAGGCGGGCAATCCGTCCGTCCAGTCCGTCGAACAGTGCCGCCAATACAATCGACAGCGCCGCCCAGTCCCACTGCCCGAGGATAGCATATCTGATGCCGGTCAGGCCCGAACAGAGTGCCAGAGCAGTAATGGCGTTGGGAACAAGCGCCCGGACCGGCAGTGTTCGTGCAGGTGTACCGGGCATCTTCATCCTCGCCTATTGGCGCACGGCGCTTGCGGATGATGTGTCGGCGATAAACCCGAGAATGGTTTCGCCCGCGATGCACCGCTGGCCAATTGCAACGCGCGCTGCCGTGTCCGGGGGGAGGTACACATCCACACGACTGCCAAAACGGATGAGGCCTATGCGCTGCCCCGGCGCAACAATGTCTCCGATTTTGACAAAGCCGATGATCCGGCGGGCGACCAGTCCGGCTATCTGCGTCATCCCGACTCTAAGTCCATCGGGCCGAACAAAAACATAATGTTGTCTTTCATTGACTTCGCTGGCTGCGTCATCACCGGCATTGCGAAATGCGCCGCCAATATGCGCGACCATATTGACGGTACCTCCGATCGGTGCCCGATTAATGTGTACGTCAAATACGCTCATGAAAATCGAGACTCGCGTGCAATAGTCGCTCGTCAAACCGCCTTCTCCCTGCATTTCCAGCGGCGGCATCACGGTTCTGATCAGCGTAACAAGCCCATCAGCCGGCGAAATAATGATGCGGTTATCCTGTGGCACGGCGCGGACTGGGTCGCGAAAAAACATGGCCATCCACAAAGTCAGACCAACCAGAGGCCATGCAATCCATGCCGGTGCCAGCCACAGCGC
>JAGWQR010000210.1 GCA_028869975.1 Alphaproteobacteria bacterium
AGCTGGGCGGCAAATCGCCGCTCCTCGTATTCGCCGATGCCGATATTGACGCAGCCGCCAAGAAAGCTGCCGGCCAATATGATGATAGTGGCCAAGTGTGCATGGCGGGCACGCGCATTATTGTTGAGGAGAGGGTGGCGGCCGATTTTCTCGCGCGCTTTCACAGCTTTGCCGACAAGCATGTGCTGGGCGACAGTCGCGACGCCAGCACCACGGTTTCCGCCATGATCCATCCCACACATGTCGCGCGGGTGCTCGGCTTTATCGAGCGGGCGAAGGCGGCGGGAGATAGCATCGTGCGCGGTGGCAGGCTGTGGCGCGAAGGCGCGAACTGGGTTGAGCCGACGCTCATCATCCCGCGCTCGAATGAAGCGGAGGTGGTGCAGAATGAGGTGTTCGGCCCGGTGCTCACCTTCCAGACCTTCCGCGATGAGGCGGAGGGCGTCGCGCTCGCCAATTCCACCCGCTATGGCTTGTCAGGCATTGTCTATACCGGCGATGCGGCGCGCGCGGAGCGGGTGGGCCGTGCGGTGAAGGGCGGCACCGTCTGGGTCAACACCTTCCTCGTGCGCGACCTGACCGCGCCGTTCGGTGGCATCGGCGAAAGCGGGATCGGGCGCGAAGGCGGCGACTATGCGCTTGATTTCCATTCGGATTTGAAGACGCTGCAGATTCTGGAAGGCAGCACCCGCTAGAGGTTGTTGCGTGCCAGCGTCGTCCCCGCCTTCCACGACACACCGACTTCGTGCCAATAAGCACCGATCTTCTCGCGCGGGGTAATGTCGAGTAGTTCCTCCACGGGCGAATCGAACAGGCTCAGCTCGAAATCACCCTTGAAGCAGCGGCCAAGCTCGACATCGAACCCGGACATGGTGACAACTTCATTGAGGCTGTCGGTGCCGTCGGTCTCGATGGCGGGGAGGAAGCGCGAGTGCGCCATGGGGTGACCGTTGACGAAGCCGGGTTTCTCCGCCGTTCCGCTCAGCGTGAACACGCCCTCGGCCAGCCGCCGGTCGAACGCCGCCAAGGTGCAGCCGAAGGTGCCGCCCGGCTCCAGCCTCGGCCCCCCCTTGCCGACATAGGCGGGCCTGGACATCTGGATGCTGCCGAGCTTCTTCGGGTAGCCTTGGTGCTGGCCGCGCAGCACCGCGAATTCCTTGTCCACCCAGATATAGATGCAGCGCGACCAGGTTTTGCCCTGGAATTTGCAGCGCACGACGAAGAACATTTCCTTATACTGCCCGCGAACCGGATCGAGAATCTGGCTGAAATCATTGCCGCAACTCTGCCAATCCGCCCAGATGGCCGCGACCGCGCCGGGGTCGTCATCGGCAAGGCTGAAGCCTTCGGGCAGCAGCGCGGCGATCTTGGCCGGATCGGTGCGATATTCGAAGGTGATGAGCTCTCCGGAATAATGCCAGGGCACGGGCGGGACAATGCTTGCCTTGCCAGTGGGGGTGCGGGGGTAGAACAAGCCTTTCATCATGGCCCTCGCTTAAGGATTCGCGCCTGTAGCATCTTGGCCGGAACGGCCAAATCTGTCATCATGCAATTTGCTAGGCGATGCTGAACACATCCGGAGAGATTTATGACCACAGACTATCGCCGCATCCTGCTGGAAGGCTATCCGATTTTGACGACACGCGAGGGCGACCGGCTGGTGACGAAGGACGGGCGCAGCATTGGCGTGGAGCAGGCGGTGCATCTGCCGCCCTGCAACCCCTCCAAGATCATCTGCATCCATTTGAATTACCGCTCGCGGGTGGATGAGTTCATGACCAAGCTTCCCGCAGCGCCCACTTATTTTCACAAGCCCATCACCGCGCTCAATACGCACAAGGGCGATGTCGTGCGCCCCGCACGATGCAAATGGCTCAATTACGAGGGCGAGATCGCGATTATCATCGGGCGCACCTGCCGCAACATCGCGCCTTCAGAGGCGGGGGATTATATCCTCGGTTATAGCGTGGCGAATGATTATGGCCTGCATGATTTCCGCGATACCGATGCCGGATCGATGCTGCGGGTGAAAGGCTCGGATACGCTCTGCCCGATCGGGCCGGGGTTGGTCACCGGCTGGGATTTTCGCAACAAGCGCATCCAGACGCGGGTGAATGGTGTGGTCAAACAGGACAGCAGCACCGCCGAGATGGAATGGGATATGCATTATATCGTAGCCGATATTGCCCGCACAATTACGCTTGAGCCCGGCGATGTGCTGCTCTCCGGCACACCCGCCAACTCGCGCCCCGTCCAGCCTGGCGATGTGGTGGAGGTTGAGGTTGAAGGGCTGGGCACCCTCTCCAACCGCATCGTTACAGGCCCGACCCCGATCCGCGAAGATTGCGGCGCGCAACCCACCGAAAGCGAAGAAGTCATCTCAACGGCGATGGGCGGCGACTGGGAGCATCGTGGCAAGCGCGCCGCCGGGGGGCAGGGCGCGGCCTTCTACGAATCAACCATAAAGGACTGAGCATGACATACCCTGACGCAACCCGCCATTATATCAACGGCCAATGGGTGGTGCCGCATTCTGCACAGCGCAAGGACATCATCAACCCCGCTGACAAGCACGTGATCGGGCAGGTCGCGCTCGGTGATGCGGTGGATGCAGATGCTGCGGTGGCGGCGGCGCACGCGGCGTTTGAGAGCTGGTCACAAACCAGTGTGGCGGAACGGCTGACCCTGCTGCGCAAGATCAACGATGGGCTGATCGCGCGTAATGATGAACTGGCGGAGGCGATTTCAGCGGAAATGGGTGCGCCCAAAGTGCTGGCGCATGAGGCGCAGGCACCCTCTGGCACGCAGCATTTTGCCGAGACGATCCGCGTGCTTGAAAATTATGATTTTGAGGAGAAGATGGGCAGCACACTCGTGCGGCGCGAGCCGATTGGCGTGTGCGTGCTCATCACGCCGTGGAACTGGCCGCTCAATCAGATCGCGGTCAAGGTTGCGCCCGCGCTCGCCGCCGGGTGCACGATGGTTCTCAAGCCCTCCGAACTCGCGCCGCTTGATGCGGTGATTTTCACGCAGATTCTGCACGACGCCGGCGTGCCGCCGGGTGTGTTCAACCTGGTGCAGGGTGACGGGCCGGGCGTGGGTGATGCGCTGACCGGGCACCGCCTTGTGGATATGGTGTCGTTTACCGGCTCCACCCGCGCCGGGATTGCGATTTCGCAGAACGCCGCCAAGACGATCAAGCGCGTCGCGCTCGAACTGGGCGGCAAATCGGCCAATATCCTGCTCGATGATGCCGATTTCGCCAAAGCGGTGCGCAAGAGCATCCACACCTGCATGAACAATTCGGGGCAGAGCTGCAATGCGCCCACGCGCATGTTTGTGCCCGCCGCGCGCTATGCCGAGGTCAAGGCACTGGCGGCGGAAACGGTAGCGCAGATCAGCTTCGGCAATCCGGGGGATGATCCGGTGATCGGCCCGATCGCGAATGCCGCACAATTTGCGCGGGTCACCAGCCTGATCGAAACCGCGCAGGTCGAGGGTGCGGAACTGATCGCGGGCGACAGCGCCAAACCGGCGGGGCTGGAGGGCTATTATGTGTCTCCCACCATCTTCGGCAGGGTGACGCATGACATGACCATCGCGCGCGAGGAAGTGTTCGGCCCGGTGCTCTCGATCCTGACCTATGACAGCATGGACGAGGCCATCGCCATGGCCAACGACACGCCCTATGGCCTCTCGGGCTATGTCTGGGGCTCGCCTGAGAAGGCGAAGGCGGTGGCAGCGCGGTTGCGCACCGGCATGGTGCATCTGAATGGTGCCGGGCTGGATACGGCAGCGCCATTCGGCGGCTATAAAATGTCTGGCAATGGCCGCGAATGGGGTGTCTACGGGCTGGAAGAGTTTCTTGAGATCAAGTCGGTTTATGGGGGCGCGGCTTGAGTGCTGGGTGCATCGGGCGATCATAGGCAGTTCGCTGCCTGATATGATGTGAACCTACATTGAGCGCATCAGTGCAAAAATATCACACTTGAGAACAGGATTATATTTTATTGTAACCGGTTACAATTTCTCATTGTAACCGGTTACAACATCTGATACGCGAACCAGACATGGCTCAAACCTTGCAATGAAATTTGATTTCTCGGGAGGGGCGTGGGCTGTAGCAAAATCATAAGAGGGAGTCTGGAACGTGAGAAAATTCGGTAATATCGGAATCACAAGTTTAAGTGGTATTGGCAGTTCGCTGACGGCTCTCATGATTGCTACTGCGCTGACCACACCTACGGCGGTGATGGCGCAGATGGCAGAGTCAACCTTGCGTGGACATGCGCCGGCGGGGTCAACCATTGCTGCGTCCTCGGTTGATACGGGAGCCGTGCGCACCGCAACAGTTGGCTCAAATGGTACGTATGAAATTCTTGGTCTTCAGCCGGGTGATTATCACGTCTCATCCAATGGCAAACAGGTTGGTGATGTGACGCTGACGGTTGCCTCGGTATCTGTGTTTGATATTAACTCAAAGACTGCAACGGCCCAGGGAAGCGGCGAAACGATCGTTGTTACCGGTGCACGTCCTTCGGTTGAGGTGCGTTCGTCACAGGTAAACCAGTTCGTGTCATTGCATGATATTGCGGCGCTGCCCCAGATCACGCGCAACTTCCTGGAATTTGCCGATACGATTCCGGGCATGCAATTCAATGTCGGTGAGGGGCATAAAACCTCTATCCGGGGTGGAGCACAGCTCGATTCGGCGGTCAATGTCTATATCGATGGCGTCAGTCAGAAAGATTATGTTGGCAGCGGCGGTGGCACTGGTGGGAGCGGCTCGGGCTTCACCGGGAGCGGTGGTTCGGACGGTTCCGGTGATCCGGGCAACCCCTTCCCGCAGCTCGCGGTTGATGAATATAAGGTCGTTACATCGAATTACAGCGCGGAATATGGCGATGCGGCGAGCGCGATCATCATTGCGCAGACCAAATCCGGCACCAACAGATTCCATGGCGAAGTCTTTGGCGATTATACCGATGAGCATCTGCGCGCCTCGCGGCCGGATGAAATCGCGGCAGGTAAAGGCAAAGCGCACGAGCCGGACAAGGAATATGGTGCAGCGCTGGGTGGACCGATTGTCAAAGGGTTGGCGCACTTCTTTTTCACTTGGGAACATAAAAGCCTCACCGATTATAGCACTGTCTATGCGAATGGTGCGGTGCCTCAGTCTGCAATCGCGCTCCTGCCGGCTGGTGCAAACCAGTTTGGCCCGGTGACAAACCCGTTCAATGAAAATCTTTACTTCGGCAAAATTGATGTGGAGCCAACCGAGCGTGACCGGCTCGAATTCACCGGCAATTTCAGGATTGAGAGCAATCTTACCGGTGGCAATGGCCAGAATGCGGCATCGACGGCTGCGCCCTATAAGAACAACGTCAAGCGTGGCGATGCACGCTGGCAGCATAGCGGTGATCACTGGGTGAACGTGCTGCGGGCATCTTATCAGGATGCGGTCTCCTCCACGACAGCAGCGACATTGACGCCGCAGAATGACTATACATATTTCCCGACAGTCGGGGTGCCCGGAATTTCTGATTCGATCATCAACGTCGGCGGACCGGGTTCGGGTGTGGGTGTAATCAACGAACAAAAGGGCTGGAACTTCCAGGATGATGCCACTTTCTCGCATATCCATCTCGCGGGTGAACATACCATCAAAGTGGGCATGGGCTATGGCGCACTGACGCTGACAACGCAGAACGCGAGCTCGGATTTCAACACCGCCACCTATTATTATGCAATCACGCCGGCGACCTTGGTCAACTCACCCCTGACACCCTATGAAGTGCAATACCCGAACCTGACAGCAGGGTTCGGCTCGGCGCAGGTCACGACGACTGACAAGCAGTATAATGCCTATTTCCAGGACAACTGGCAGGTTAACCGGCGCCTTGAGCTGGATATTGGCTTGCGTGTTGATCATGAAACGGTGCCGGCGTTTCTCAACTATGTAACTCCTGCGAACGTGGTGTCGGCGATCAACGGTCTGTTCCCCGGTACAACCCAATCCTATGCCTCGGTACTGAATACGAGCGTGCCAGGCGCGCCGGGGATCAACATCAACAATTATATCAGCACGGGTTCCAACCGCTCGGCGCCGTGGAATTTTGCGCCGCGCCTCGGCTTTTCCTATGATTTCGGAGAAGACAACAAGCATGTGTTGTTTGGCGGCTATGCCCGTTCGTATAACCGCAACCTGTTCAGCACGCTCGCTCTGGAAACGACAAAGATTGCATTGAACGGCAATCCGCAAGTCTATTTTCCCTCGCCGAATACGCCGGACTCGTTCGGTGCGTGTGCAACGGCGGCCGATGTCAACACGGCAAACCACTGCTATGCATGGAACCCGGCTTATCTGACCCCTGCCGGACTTCAGAGTTTGCAGACCAATCCTTCGTCACATGAAGTCGATCTTATGAACAACAATATCAGAACGCCTTATTCGGATCAGTTCAGTCTGGGAATGCGCAACAAGGTGGGGGATTGGAACACGGAAGTCACCCTGTCTTATATCGCCAGCTATGATGGAATCTACGGCCATTGGGGTGCACGTTATGCCAATGGTCAATATTACAATAATGGATCGCAATGGGGCGCGCAGGGTGTACCTGGTGTAGGCTCGCTGATCCTGTGGGATAACGGCCTCAAGGATACTGACTTCCAGGTCGGTCTGGCGGCGCAGAAACCTTACACCAAAAAGTCAGGCTGGGGTATGACGATTTCTTATACCTTCTCGGCGGCAGCGCAGAACAATGCCTATGCGTATGGCTCTGCGGGTAACATGTACCTGTTCGATTATCCAACGGCGGCGGATTACCCGATGCTGCGCTCAACGGCAGTGCCGCGTCATCGGCTGGTGGTGACGTATAGCCGTGATCTGCCCTGGGGCTTATTGTTTGCCGGCAAACTGACACTAGCCACCCCGACTGGTCTCTCCCAAATTTACGGGTGTCAGACACCAGGGGTTTCAGTCTGCAACAACTATGGTGGAGGTGTGCAGACGATCGTCAGTGCGATACCGCCAGACCAGATTGGTTATAAGGATGTTGATATTGAACTCACAAAGAATATCAAGCTGTTCCATACCATTGATGCCTATGGGCGCGTTGATGTGTTGAACGTATTCAACTGGGCTAACTATGATCCGGCTGCGCTCCAGTTTGGCGCACTTGGTGTCGCGCCTACTTACAATACTAGCGGACCGATCCTCGGCACTCCATTCACAGTTAAATTTACAGCCGGGTTGAGATTTTAGTCTTGTTCCCCATAGACTAACCCTGAGAGAGGGCGTAATGCCCTCTCTCTTCTTTTTCTGGTGCGTGTAATGCCGATTCAGCAGTCAGGGCAGCCCATCCAGTCAGTCGTGATTATCGGCGGCGGGTCGGCGGGCTGGATGGCGGCGGCGGCGCTCTCCAAATCTTTCGGGCACAGCCTTGATGTCCGGCTGGTTGAATCAGAAGAGATCGGTATCATCGGGGTGGGTGAGGCGACGGTGCCGCACCTTTCATTGTTCAACCGCTTGCTCGAAATTGATGAGGGCGAATTTATCCGCCAGACCCAGGGCACGTTCAAGCTCGGGATCCAGTTCAACGACTGGGGCAAGATGGGCGACAGCTATATCCACGGCTTCGGCACGATTGGGCGTGATCTCGGGCTGCTGCCCTTCCACCAATACTGGCTCAAGGCGCGTGCCGAGGGCAGGGCCAAGGATATCAGCGCTTATTCGCTCAACACGCTGGCCGCGCCACTCGGCAAATTCATGGTTGCGCCCCATGATGCCCCGCCGAACACGCCGATTGCCGAGATTGCCTATGCCTATCAGTTTGATGCGGTGCGCTATGCGCATTTTCTGCGCAAACGGGCCGAGATGCAGGGCGTCCAGCGGACAGAAGGCAAGGTGGTTGGTGTCAACCAGAACAGCGAAACCGGCTTTGTTGATAGCGTGCGACTGGAACGGGGCGAGCTGATTGCGGGAGATCTGTTCATCGATTGCACGGGGTTTCGCGCCCTGCTGATTGAAGATACGCTCAAGGTCGGCTTTGAGGACTGGTTGCACTGGCTACCGGTGGACCGGGCACTGGCAATACCATGCCAGAAAGTGGGGCCGATCACGCCATTCACCCGTTCCACGGCGCGCACGGCGGGCTGGCAGTGGCGCATTCCGCTGCAGCACCGCACCGGCAACGGCCATGTCTATAGCAGCCAGTTCATGAGCGATGACGCTGCGACCGACTTGCTGTTGAAGAATCTTGACGGGCGTCCGCTCGCTGATCCGCTGCCCGTGCGGTTTCGTGCGGGCAAGCGGCGTAAACTGTGGGACAAGAATGTGGTGGCGCTCGGGCTGGCCGGCGGCTTTCTGGAGCCACTCGAATCGACCGCCATCTATCTGGTACAATCGGGCATCAACCGGTTGATGAGCCTGTTTCCGCGCGCGGATTTTGATCCGGCGCTGCAGGGTACCTATAATGCGCAGGCGCAGTTCGAGTATGAACGCATCCGCGATTTTATTATTCTGCATTATCATGCAACCACGCGCGACGATTCCGACTTCTGGAATTATGTACGCACCATGCCGATCCCGGACAGCCTCAAAGCCTATGTGGATTTGTTTGCCGCCGGCGGGCAGTTTTTCCGCAACGGCACCGAAATGTTCGGCCTGACAAGCTGGGTGCAGGTGATGCTGGGGCAGGGGATCATGCCGCGCAGCTACCATCCGGCGGTTGATTGGGTGCGCGAGGCGGATACGCTGGCGCTGGTCGATCATGTCGAGAAGGTGGTGGCCTCGAATGTCGGGCTGATGCCCCGGCACGATGATTTTATCGCCCGGCACTGCGCGGCCAGCCCGAATTAACCGGGCTGAACGTGCTCAGCGGCCCAGCCAGCCGCCTTTGAAGCCCGCACGCCGCAATCCACGCACCAGATTGGGGGCTTTGCGCGTGGCCTGCCAGATCATGCCGTCGCGGTAATTGGCGATCATGCCCAGAATCGGCCCCTGATCGATGCCGAGATAATCGCTGTCCACCCAGCCCAAACCGGGGATGACCGTGCCGCGCTCCAGCGGCTGGCCGGCGGCACGAAAGCTCGGGTTGAACGAGTCGATGAAACCATATTGGCCATAAATATGCGCGCCATAGCGGCGGTGCAGCGCTTGTGTCGCGGGCAGGCAGATTTCGGGCGCAAAGGGCAGAAAGCTGAGCGCTGCTGTGGGCGCGAGCGTGCCATCATCAAAGCCATCCGGCTCGCCAAGCGGCCCGCGCGCCGAATAGCCGCTGAAGCGCGCGGTGCGCCACTGATAAGGCAGGGTGACATCGCCCGGCCCGTCGCACGCGGTCAATCCCCAGATGTTGGCGCCATAGCCCGCCCAACCCATCGGATTGGCGATAGCATAGGCGCGCTGGGCATAGGCGGCGCGGCGGCAATTCTCGAAATAGTCAAACCCGGCCTCGCGCATCGTTGCATCCCGGATGCCGCGATAATCAATCCACATCGGCCCCCATTGATGCCCGAATGCAGGTGCGAAGGCGAGATGCCGGGTTGGGCCGCTGCCACGCCAGTATTTCGGGTAGGGGGCAGTCCAGGCTTGATAGGCTCCGTCTTTGACCGGGTGCGCCTGCGAGCCAAATGCAAGCAGATACACCGCCATGCCCTCGTTATAGCCATCCCAATTGCGCGCGATGAACCCCTGCTCGGGGTGCCAGCCCATTGAAATGCCAAGCCTGCCGGTGCTGTCCTGCTGCACCCAATCCCATTCAGCACGATCGAGAATGCGCTGGGCCGTGCTGCGAATTTCATGCTCCTCTGCGTTGTTTGCACCAAACCAGCCCTGCGCGCAGGCCATGCCCATATGCAGCCAGGCGGTATCAACCGTGGAGAGTTCGGTATTCTGAAAGCGCAGCCCGGTCTCCACATCGAGAAAATGGTAGAACAGGCCGCGATAGCCCGTGATGCCCGTGGTCGCTTCGCCCATCGGCGCGGTATCGAAAAAGCGCAGCGTGGCAAGAGTGCGGGCGCGGGCCTGTGCGCGCGTAATCCAGCCGCGCTCAGCGCCGATCAGGTAGGCGGTCAGCGCGAAGCCGGTGGCAGCGATGCTGGCAAAGCTTGGGCTAGGCCAGCGATCCGGCATCAGGCCATTTTTCGGGTTGGCGCGCTCCCAGAAGAAGCGGAAGGTGCGGTGCTCCAGGTCGGCGATAAGCGGCGGCACAGTGCGGGCGCGCGCCGCCTTGCCGTCTGTAATGGGCAGCACGCTCGCCGCACTGGCAAGCATCGAGTGGGTAAGGAATTGACGACGTGTAGTGGTCATGGCCTGCCTATGCTGAGGAGTGAAAACAGTTATCGCATGGTGGGAGCTATGACAGGTGCGGTTGTCCCGCGCACTACCAGCTCGGGCTTAATCATCGCGCTATCATGCCGAGCGTCAGCATCTTCGATCGTCTGAAGCAATGCGCTTACAGCACGCGCGCCGACGCCCGCCAGATCAACCCGCACTGTCGTCAGCGCCATATAGCGCGCCAGCGGAATATCATCAAAGCCAGTGACGGCGACGTCATCTGGTACGACCACACCTGCATCGCGCAGTGCCATCAGCGCGCCAAGCGCCATCATGTCATTAGCGGCGTGGATCGCATCAAAATGCGCACCATCGGCCAGCAACTGTGCAACGATCCGGGTCCCGGTCGCTTCCAGAAAATCGCCCTCGATAACGCGCGCAGGCAAATGCGGGGCCAGTGTGGCCATTGCGGCTTCAAAACCGGCGCGTCGTTCATGCCCGTCGATATTGTCTTGCGCGCCGGCGATATGCACAATCGCGGTGCGCCCAGTGGCGAGCAGATGCTCAACTGTCATCCGCGCGCCTTGCGCATTGTCGATCCGCAAATTGCTATGGCCTGTGCCTTGGGGCGAATTTATCATCACGACCGGCAGACTTGCCGGTAGTGTTTTCTGCAACAATTCATACGAAAGCTGCGGTGCCATGACAATGAGGCCATCGACCCGCCCGCGCATCGCGCTCATTGCGTGTGCCGCCATTGTCGCGTCTGCGTGCATGTTTGAGAGCAGAAGTTGATAGCCCTTCTCACTCGCCACCCGATCCATGCCGCGCACGATTTCGGAGAAGAATTCACCGTGAAGATCAGGCAGCACGACCCCAACCGCATGGGAACGCGCCAAACTCAGGCTGCGCGCTGCGGCGTTAGGCACATAGCCAAGCCGTTCCGCAGCCTCGATTACGCGAGCGCGCGTGTCTGGGCGAACATTGCTGTGCCCGTTGAGCGCGCGCGACACCGAAGCCACGGAAAGGTTCGTGCTGCGCGCGACATCGCGAATGGTCGCCGGTTCGGCTTTGGATGCAGTCATAATCTGGTGACGCATAAGCTAGTCGGTCCGCAAAAAATGTGGAAGTATAAATTGGCTTGAAAATGCTATGTAACCGGTTACATAACAATGTCAACTATTGCCGAATCGCTTAACGGCCAGACTGCCTATATTTGTGAGATCCTGAGGAGAGGAATGAGAATGCCAGAGACCGGATTTTCACGCCGTGCGCTGCTTTATGGGCTGGGGGCAACCGTGGCGTGGTCGCAGAACCCGGTGCGCAATCTCCTCATGGCAGCCGAGCGCAGAGGCGTGCCGGACTTTATCACGGCGTTGATTGCCAGAATGACGATCGAAGAGAAAGCGGGCCAGCTTACGCTGCGTGCCTCCGCCTGGGGAGGCGACAAGGCGACCGTGCTCAACCCGGCAGGCGGCGGCATGGGTTTCGAGGCGCAGGTGGCCGCTGCGGCGAAGGGTGCGCTTACCGGCGTATTCAACGGTAATGGCGCCGAGATGGCTCTGCGGTTGCAGCGCGCGGTTATGGACAAATCACGGCTCAAAATTCCAATGATTTTTGCCGCCGATGTTATCCATGGCCACCGCACCATTTTCCCGACACCGGTGGCTGAGGCAGCGAGTTTCAGCCCCGAACTGGCAGAAGCGACCGCACGCGTGGCAGCGTTTGAAGCCTCGGGCGCGGGGATCGACTGGACGTTTGCGCCAATGGTCGACATCGCGCGCGATCAGCGCTGGGGCCGGGCGATGGAAGGGGCAGGGGAAGCGGATCTGCTCGGAGAACGCCTTGCCGCAGCGCGGGTGCGCGGCTTTCAGGGCGAAGACCTCAAGTCCAACGAATCGATCATGGCCTGTGCAAAGCATTTCGCGGCCTATGGCGCTGCTGAAGGCGGGCTCGATTATAATACAGTTGATATATCTGAGCGCACACTGCGCGAGGTTTATTTTCCGCCCTTTCAGGCGGCGATCCGGGCACATGTCGGCTCGTTCATGGCGTCATTCAACGAAATTGCGGGCACGCCCTCCACCGCCAATCACTGGCTGATGACCGATGTGCTGCGCGGCGAATGGCGTTTCCCGGGCTTTGTCGTCTCCGATTATACCGGCGATGAAGAGCTTATCAAACATGGCGTCGCGGCAGACGGGCGTGATGCCGCGCGGCTCGCAATTATGGCGGGCGTCGACATGAGCATGGAGAGCAATCTCTATTACCTCCACTTGCCAGGTCTGGTGCATGATGGCGCGGTGCCGATGGCGCGTGTCGACCAAGCCGTGCGCCGCGTGCTTGCGGCCAAGGCGATGCTCGGCCTGTTCGATGATCCGTTCCGGCGGATCGATGTGGCACGCGAGAAGGCGCGCTCGCGGCTGCCATCGAGTTTGGCGCTGGCCCGCAAGGCGGCGCGCCAATCGGTCGTCATGCTCAAGAATGACGGGCATGTGTTGCCGCTCGCCAAGCGCGCGAAAGTGGCGGTGATCGGGCCGTTTGCGAGCGGCCAGCATGATCTGATCGGCGGCTGGTGTGTCTATGGTGATGATGCACAGGCGGTCGATCTCGCTACGGGGCTGCGCAATGCGGGCGGCACCATCACCATCACGCAAGGGTGCGATGTCGAGGCATCACTCGCCGGCGGGATCGAGGCGGCCGTGGCGGCAGCGAAGGCGGCGGATGTGGTGCTGCTCGCGATTGGCGAGGGGGAAAACATGTCGGGCGAGGCGCAATCGCGCACGGAGATTTGCGTGCCAGCAGCACAACAGGAACTTGGTGAGGCGGTGGCGGCAACGGGCAAGCCCATCGTTGTGCTGCTCAAAAATGGCCGGGCGCTGGCGTTGCAGGGGGCGGTGCGCGATGCGGCGGCAATCCTCGTCACCTGGTTTCTGGGGTCGGAAAGCGGCAACGCGCTCGCTGATATTCTCTACGGGGATTACAGTCCCTCGGGGCGGCTGCCGGTCAGCTTTCCGTATAAATCGGGGCAGGAGCCTTATTATTTCGATCATAAATCAACCGGGCGCCCCGCACCGCCGGGGCCGCGTCAGGATTATAAGGCGCAGTATCGCGATGCACCCAACGCCGCACTCTATCCGTTCGGCCATGGCCTGACCTATGGCGATGTGGCCTATAGCGGGCTTGCCTTGAGCCACGCGACACTCGCGCTGGGGCAGACACTGACCATCAGCGCGACACTCACCAACCATGGTCGTGTCGCGGTGGAGGAGGTGGCGCAGCTCTATATCCATGATCGGGTGGCGAGCGTGACGCGGCCGGTGCGCGAACTCAAAGGCTTTGAGCGCGTGGCGCTGGCGGCGGGTGAAAGCAAGACGGTACGGTTCAGCCTGAACAGCGCGGAGCTCGAATTTATCGGTTTGAA
>JAGWQR010000022.1 GCA_028869975.1 Alphaproteobacteria bacterium
CGCCGGCCATTGCCCGCACCGATGCTGATCTCGATACCGACGGCTTGCTGGTGCTCACGCCCGAGGAATTACAATCCGGCGATCTGGAGACGCTGCTCAACAACCGCGCGGGTCGCCCGACGCTGATCGTGCTGCCCAAGGAAGTGGTGGCACTCAACCCGTTACACAAGGGCTGGACGGTGCGGCTCGACAATATGTCAACAGCGAACATTGCCAAGATTCTGGCCAAGCGCGGCACGTTTAAGATCGTCCGGCTGCGCACCACCGCCACGGCGAAATTCAGGGGCGATGCCAAACCGGTCATGGTGTTCAACAACATGCCCGATGTGCAGACCATCGCGGGGCGTAATAGTGACGGCGACCCACTGGTGCCGATTTTTACCGATGACATCAACATACACGACCTGAAACAGGATCATGCCATTATCGCGGGGATCGGCAACAATGTCTTTGTGCTGGCTGATCCGGATTTGCTCAACAATGCCGGGATTGCCGATCCGCAGCGTGCTTATGCGGCGGTGCGCTTCCTCGACGAGTTGAGCCCACCCGATCACCCGCAGATTACTTTCGATGTGACCCTGAACGGCTTTGGCCGCGCGCGCAGCCTGATTGATGTGCTGGTGCGCCCGCCTTTCCTCGCACTCACGCTGTGTCTGATCGTGGCCGGAATCATGGCGCTTTTGAGCGGGTTGATGCGCTTTGGCCCGCCGCTGGCCGAAGCCCGCAGCATTCCGCCCGGCAAGCGCGGACTGGTGGACAATATCGCGGCGATGCTCCGGCGCGCAGGCGCCGAACATGCGCTCGGCGGACGCTATAGCGCACTGATCCGTGATCTCGCCGCCCGCGATTATGGCCTGCCCGCAACGTTGAGTGTCGAGGCAGCAACCGCGCGGCTCGATCAGATCCCGGGCCGGACGCAGCGCTTTTCAGACCTGGTGCAGCGCGCCGGGCAGGCCAGGGACAATGCGGCCCTGCTCGGTGCGACGCAAGACCTCGATCAATGGCGACGGAGAATATGACGTGACTCTCGATGATGTAAAACTGATGGCGGCGCAAATCCGCTCGGAAATGGCCAAGGCGGTGGTCGGGCAGGACGAGATGGTCGATCTGCTGCTGACCGCGTTGTTTTCCGCCGGGCATATCCTGCTCGAAGGCGCACCTGGCACCGCTAAAACCTTTGCGGCCCACTGCTTTGCACGCACGCTCGGGCTGGCGTTCAAGCGGGTGCAATTCACCCCTGATCTGATGCCAGGCGATATTCTGGGCAGCAACCTGTTCAACTTCCAGACCAGCCAGTTCAGCCTCACCAAGGGGCCAATCTTCACCGAATTGCTGCTCGCAGATGAAATCAACCGCACCCCGCCTAAAACCCAGGCCGCGCTGCTGGAGGCAATGCAGGAGCGGCATGTTACACTCGACGGCACCACCCACCCTTTGTCCGAGCGCTTCATTGTCGTGGCCACACAAAACCCGATCGAGCAGCAGGGCGTCTATCCTCTGCCCGAGGCGCAGCTCGACCGTTTCCTGTTCAAGCATGTGCTCGATTATCCGAGCGAGGCCGAAGAACAACGGATCGTCGCATCGCACGGTGCCCTGTTCGGCGCGCCAACCCCCGAAGAATGGGGTGTTACGGCGGTGGCTGATGCAGCGGGGATCAGCGCCGCCGTCGCAACCGTGCGCGCAAACCGGCTGGTGGATGAAATCAGCAATTATGTCGTTGCGCTGGTGCGCGCCACGCGGACGAGCGCGGATATTGAGGCGGGTGCCTCCCCGCGCGCGGCGGCGATGCTCGCCGGGGCAGCGCGGGCGCGGGCGGCACTCGATGGCCGCGCCTATGTCATCCCGGATGATGTGAAGGCTCTCGCGCCTGCCGTGCTGCGCCACCGGATCGTGCTGTCCCCCACTGCGCAAATCGAGGGCAAGCGCGCCGATGATATTATCGCAAGCCTGATCGATCAGGTCGCGGTGCCACGCTAATTCATGTCCGTGCGCCTGCCTCAACCATCGACCCGGTCATGAAAATGGCACCCACCCCGCGCGCGGTGGCGCTGGTGGCAGCAGCGGCGCCGCTTGCGCTACTGATTGCGGTGCTGTGGCCGAAGGGTTGGTCGCTGGGACTGGTCTGGGTGATCGGGGTCATCTTTGCAACCTTGCTCGATGGCTGGCGGGGGCGCGCGACAATTCTCGAAATGCATGTCAGTGCACCGCCAATGATCGGGGTTGGTGAGGCGTTCTGCGCACATGTCGAGCTGCGTTTCAACGAACAGGCGCGTATCCACGCGGCGCGGATCGCGCTTGATGTCAGCGCCGCGCTTGATCCTGGCGTGCCGGTTTCTGTGCCGATCACACTGCGCGACATGGCGGGAGAGGCCGACATCTGGCTCACCCCCCACCGGCGCGGCATGGGGCAAATCAGCACCCTGTGGCTGCGCTGGACAGGCCCGCTTGGCCTTATGGTGCAGCAGCTGATTGTTGCTCTTGAGCAAAGCATCATGATCACCCCCGATGCCCGGCTTGTGCTAACCCAAGGTGCTCGGCTCTTTCAACGCGATGCGCTCAACGGGCTGATGGCACAGATCGAGCGTGGCGAGGGTGCCGAATTCGAAGCGCTGACCGAATATCATCCCGGCATGGACAAGCGAGCGATCGACTGGAAAGCCAGCGCGCGCCATGCCGATCTGCTCGCCAAGGAATATCGGGTCGAACGCGATAACCGCATTGTGCTCGCGATTGACTGCGGCCGGGTGATGAGCGAGCCGCTGGCTGGCATTGCACGCGTGGATCGAGCCGTAACAAGTGTCTTGCTCATGGGCTGGGTTGCGCTCAAATTGCAGGATCGGGTAAGCCTCTATGCTTTCGATTCACGCCCGCGTGTGCACACCGGCATTCTGCAGAGCCCCAGCAATTTCCCCCACTTGCAGGCAGCGGCGGCCAAAATTGATTATTCTACGGAAGAAACCAATTTCACGCTGGCACTCTCCAATCTGTCGCAGCAGCTCACCCGCCGCTCACTCATCATCATCTTTACCGATTTTACCGATGCAACCGGCGTTGACCTGATGCTGCGTGCAGTGGGTTTGTTGCTGCGCCGCCATGCGGTGCTGTTTGTCGTAATGCGTGACAATGACCTCATCGACATTGCACAAGCCGCACCCGAGGATATCGGCACAGTGGCACGCGCGGTAACGGCAGCGGCGCTCATCAACGAGCAGCGCAAAATCATGCTGCGCCTGCAACGCATGGGTCTGGATGTGATTGTTGCCGATTATCAATCGCTCGGGCTGGAGCTTGTGAACACCTATCTGCGCCTGAAGGAGCAGGGCCGCCTATGAGCACGCAGGATGAATTGATCGCCGCCGGGCAGCGTAATTTTCGCGCGCAGCATGAACCCGACTGGAACGCGCTGGAGGGGCTGCTCAGGCAGTTGCAGCGTGGTTCGTTGCGAAAACTCACGCTAGAGGATACGATGCGACTGCCCATATTGTATCGCGCGGCGCTCTCCTCGCTGTCGATTGCGCGCGAATTCAGCCTTGATCGTGCGCTGATCCTCTATCTCGAAAGCCTGTGTGCGCGCGCCTATTTCGTCATTTATGGGGTGCCGGTGCGTGCGCGCGATGGCATAGCCCAGTTCTTCAGTACCTATTGGGCCCATAATGTCAAAAGCCTCTGGCGCGAGACCATCGTTGCAGTCTTACTGTTATTTAGCGGCGCGCTGGTCGGTTATCTGCTCGTGATGCATGATCCGGGCTGGTATGTGAGCCTGATGCCGGATGCGCTGGCCGAAGGGCGCGGGCCCAATTCCTCCACTGCCGAGCTCGCTGATGTCATTTATGGCGGCGCGCGCCAGCATGAAAATATGCTCGGTGTGTTTGCGGCCTTTCTGTTTACGCATAATGTTGAAGTGTCGATCATGTGCTTCGCGCTCGGCTTCGCCCTTGGTTTGCCAACCGCATTCCTGCTGGTGCAGAACGGGGTAATGATGGGGGCGCTGATCGCGGTTTATGCACAGCATCATCTCGGGCTTAACCTGATCGGCTGGCTGATGATCCATGGCACAACCGAATTGTTCGCCATCATCCTGGCGGGAGCTGCGGGATTCCGGATCGGGTTGAGCGCGATATTCCCCGGCGCGCACACGCGCATGGCCAGTGCGGCGCAAGCGGGGCGCGCGACTGCCAGCGTGATGATCGGCGTCATGTTGATGCTGCTGGTGTCGGGGATGCTGGAAGGCATCGCGCGCCAGCTCGTCAGCAATGATCTCGCGCGCTATGGTGTTGGCCTTGCCATGCTGACGTTGTGGCTTGTGTATTTCTATGCGCCACGCCGGTTACGAGCAGTGCCCCGATGATTGCGGCTTCCCCGGCCCTCAATCCGGTCATCAACAAGAAGATCCGGATGCTGGTTACGCCGGAAGGCGTCGCTTTCCATATTGAAATCGCCAGCTATGGCGCGCGCATCGCCGCCTATATTATCGACCTTATCCTGATTTACGGCACATTGCTCGTGCTGATTCTCCTGGGATTATGGCTGGCCGACGGCAAACTTGGCGCCTGGGAAAATGCCTCGCTCGGCATTATCGGCATCCTGCTCTTTTTCGGGCTACGCAACTTTTGGTTCATCCTGTTCGAGATGGGGCCGCGCGGTGCCACACCGGGTAAGCAGTTCTTGCGGCTGCGCGTCATTGCCCGCGATGGCGGGAGGCTGAATGCCGCCAATGTTGTCGCCCGCAACCTGATGCGCGAACTGGAGGTGACTTTGCCCTTCGCCTTCATCGCCTTGGCGCAATCACTCTATGGGTGGCTGGCCGGGGGCTGGATATTGTGCTTCATCCTGTTTCCACTGCTCAACCGCGACCGGATGCGGGTGGGCGATCTGGTCGGCGGCACCTGGGTCATCACCGTGCCGCGTTCCAAAATCCTGCCTAGAATCGGGGAAGATGTTAAGCATCACCCTGTTTACGCATTCAGCGCGGCACAACTTGACGCCTATGGTGCCTATGAATTGCAGATGCTTGAGAATATCCTGCGCGGAACAGATCACAAGGCGCTGCACCTTGTTGCGGACACGATCCGCACCAAAATCGACTGGTGGGAAAACGACGATGATCTGAACTTCCTGCACGCCTATTATGCAGCGGTGAAGGCGCGGCTGGAACGCAAATTATTGCTGGGCAGGCGGCGTGCCGACAAATTTGACCAACCCTGACCGGGCGATTGCGGCGATTTCCGGGAAAGGATGGGCCGGTGCGAGACCAGGGAAGCGACCGGCCCATCCTGTGGTGCGGGCAAACCCGCGTTGGGAACAGCTTATGTAAAGCACGTGCCGTGCCAACCTGCATATAGGGCGGAAATCATGGCATTTCATGGTCAACGTCTGTTAACACATGTTGCAGCCTGTCAAATATCCCGACATCAGCCGGAACAATAATGATTGCGCATGTCTGGACAGCACAGAACCAAGGCGATAATCTGCACGCCAAGCACCCAGGCCAGAATTTAGACTTGATAACAACAAGGAGTGGACCATGCGCACAAAATATCTTCTGGCAGCGACGCTGCTCGCCCTTTCGGGCATGGTGGGGGCGCAGCGTCCCGGCATTCCCTACCCGATTCCGACACCCGAACAATCAGGTGAAATTCCACTCTATGCTGGTGCGGCACCAGGATCGGAAAAGGCGACGCAGCAGGTCGTCTGGGATCAGATCGGTCCACAACGATGGGAACGCAACATAACCCATCCCTCGATTATTCCGCTGCTTCCCCCAGCGGACAAGGCAAATGGCACGGCCGTGATTCTGGTGCCGGGAGGCGGCTTTCTGTTCCTGTCGATGGATAATGAGGGCTATAATGTCGCGCGAAAGATGAATGCGCAGGGGATCAGCGTGTTCATTCTGCAATACCGGACACTACCCACACCCGCCGACAATGATGGTTATATGGCTACATTGAAGCGGGTTTTTGACCAGAGCACGCCGAAATCCGAACGGTTAGACGTCAACAAAGGCCTGCCATTTGCCATTGCCGATGCACAGACCGCAATCAGATATGTGCGCGCACATGCAACCGACTATCATCTCAATCCGCATCATATCGGCATGGTTGGCTTCTCGGCCGGCGCGATGACCACGTTCGGCACGATGATGGCGGATGCCCCGCAGGCTATTCCCGATTTTGGCGGTGTCATCTACGGCCCTACCAGCCTGGATGCCGCCGGCCCCGGCGCAAAGGTGCCCGCCGATGCGCCACCGATGTTCAATGCGCTCTCACGCGACGACAGGTTTTTTTCCAACCAGAATCTGAGCGCGATCGAAGGCTGGCGCGCCGCCGGCAAATCGATTGAGTTTCATCTGTATGAAGGCGGCGGGCATGGCTTTGCCTCCTACCCCAGCGGAAACAGTTCCGACCTCTGGTTTGATGAGCTGATGGCCTGGATGAAGGCGCTCGGCTATCTCAAATAGGATGCCGCAGCATATGCGGGCATTCCTGCCGGAACGCCCGCATAGCCAGTGACATTACAGTTTGAATTCGAGTGTCGCGAATGCGCTGCGGCCTGCATTCGTCCAGTAGAGGTTGTCGGGATTGCCGGTCGCCGGATTGTTGGCGACGGTGGTGCCGTTATCGTTTATGATCGTGGTATTGTCGGTGATATTGTTGATGTTGATCTTCAGCTTGCCGCCCTTGATCCCCGGGAACAAGCTACCAAGATCAAAGCCAAATGAAATATCGGCGGTGGCGAACGGGTTCAACTCCTCACCGTCGCTGCCATAGCGCGGGCCGATCCACTTTGCGAGCAGCGAGGCGTAGATCCCGCCCTTGCTATAGATCAGGCCGCCCGCTGCGGTTGCTTTCGGGGCATTCGCAACCCAGCTCTGCTGCGGGTTGAGCGCGGTCGCCTGGGTCAGCGCACTGTTGATCGAGCCATTGGCATAGACGCTGACACCTTGAGCCACCGCGAGCGTGCCCTCGGCTTCAAGCCCCTTGTAAGTCACCCCGCCAAGGTTGGTGTAATAGGCATTGTTGCCGCCCCCCACCACCTGGATAAAGTTCGAGAAATCAATGATATAGCCATCGAGTGAAAGCGAGAGCGCCTTGGTGTGCCAGGTTGTTCCGGCCTGATAGTTGAGCGTGGTCTCGGGGGAGATGCTGGTGGTATTGGGGTTGTTACGGGTGAAAAAATTCTCGTTTGGCGCCAGAAAACCCTTGGCAACCTGCGCATAGGCGGCCCAGTTGGGACTGATTTCATAATGCGCCTCCATGCTCGGCAGCCAGCTATGGAACTTGTTGTCATAGGCCTGCGGCTGCCCGGTCTTGATGTTGACCAGTGCGTTGACGTTGCGGTCAAACCATGAATAGCGGATACCCGGCGTCAGTGTCAGCCCCGCAATCGGCTTGATGTTGAGCTGGACATAGGGCTGGAGCGTCTGGAGCGTCTGATTGAGGTCACGATCAACCCCGTTATTCGCACCGGTGCCCGGATCGTTGGTGCCGTTGCCATTGTCATCATAGTTGGCGACAAGACCCTGATC
>JAGWQR010000211.1 GCA_028869975.1 Alphaproteobacteria bacterium
CGCAACGATCAGGTCGCGACTGATTTCAGGCTCTGGGTACGCGAAGCCATTGGGGAAATTGATGCTGGTTTGCGAGCACTGCAAGCCGCACTCGTGCTGCGCGCGGAGGCACATGCAGGCACCGTGTTGCCAGGCTTTACCCACCTCCAATCGGCGCAACCGGTCACGCTCGGTCATCATCTGATGGCCTATTATGAGATGATGAAGCGGGATCGTTCACGTTTTGCGGATGCAAGCGACCGACTCAATGAATGCCCGCTGGGCGCGGCTGCTCTCGCTGGAACAAGTTTCCCGATTGACCGGGAAATGACTGCGCAGGCACTCGGTTTTGATCGACCAACTGCGAATTCTCTCGACAGTGTATCAGATCGGGACTTTGCGATTGAATATCTGGCGTGCGCATCGCAATGTGCACTGCACCTTTCGCGCCTCGCCGAGGAAATTGTGATCTGGGCCAGCCAGCCGTTCGGTTTTGTTTCCCTGCCCGATCAATGGTCTACCGGCTCTTCGATCATGCCCCAGAAGCGCAATCCCGATGCAGCTGAGCTTGTACGCAGTCATACGGGCCGGATTATGGGCTGCCTGACAGCGCTGTTGACCTGCATGAAGGGTCTGCCGCTCGCTTATTCCAAGGACATGCAGAACGACAAGCCACCGGTGTTTGAAGCACATGACTTGCTCTCCCTATGCATTGCGGCAATGACGGGGATGATCGAAACCGTCGATTTCAACATAACGCGGATGCGGGCGCTCGCCGAAGCCGGCTTTTCGACTGCAACCGATCTTGCCGACTGGCTGGTGCGTGTCGGCAATGTGCCTTTCAGGGAAGCGCACCATATCACGGGCAAAATTGTGGCGCGCGCAGAAACTATGGGGTGTCAGCTCGCCGAACTCCCGCTCAGCGAAATGCATGCGGTTGACCCGCGTATAATCGCGGATGTGTTTTCCGTACTCAGCATCGATGCCTCAGTCGCCAGCCGCGTTTCTGCTGGCGGCACGGCCCCGACGCGCGTAATGCAGGCGGTTGCCGACGCAAAGTTGGAAATGGGTTTATGATCAGGATCATCTTGGTGCTCGTTGGGGTAGCGACTATCACAGCCTGCGGTAACCGTGGCGAGCTGCACCCGAAGGCCGGCCAGTCTATGCCGGTTAAGCCGCTCTATGCAAAGGGCACGCCGAGTGTAAACCAGCTCCTCACCCCAAATACGCAGCAACGCCCACAACGCGGCGATGATCTGCTTGATCTCTCGAAAGATCGTAACAATGATCCCTATGATCTCCCGCCTGTGAACTGAGTCTATGAATCATTTTGAATATCATGGCGGCATTCTTCATGCCGAAGATGTCCCGCTGCCCCAAATCGCCGAAGCCGTGGGTACGCCTGTCTATGTCTATAGCCAGGCAACAATCGAGCGCCATGCGCGCGTGTTCCGTTCCGCTGTAGCGGGCACTGGACGCGGCGAACCGATCTGCGCCTTTGCCATCAAAGCCAACCCCAATCTCGCTGTATTGCATATAATGGCGCGCGAAGGCTTTGGTGCCGATGTTGTTTCTGGCGGCGAGCTTGAGCGCGCAATTACTGCCGGAATGCCCCCCGAACGCATCATATTTTCGGGCGTGGGCAAGACGGATGCTGAACTGGCGCTGGGGCTTGCGCGCGGGATCGGGCAGTTCAATATTGAATCGGAAGCCGAAGGGCTGGCACTCGCCGGAATTGCTACAGCGCGGGGCCAGACAGCGAACGCCGTGCTGCGTGTGAACCCCGATGTCGATGCGCAGACCCACGCCAAAATCTCCACAGGCAAGGCCGAGAACAAATTTGGCGTGCCCATCGATCAGGCACATGACATTTTCGCGCGACTGACAGCGCTTCCCGGCCTGAATTTACGCGGCGTCGCGCTGCATATTGGCAGTATGATAGCCGAGCTTGGCCCGCTGGAAGCTGCATTCAAGCGAATTGGCGCGCTCCTGGTTACGCTGCGCGCTGCCGGTCATAATATCAGCCATGTCGATCTGGGTGGCGGGCTGGGCGCGCCTTACAAACCCGATGATGTTTTCCCCAGTCCGGAGGATTATGGTGCAATGGTGCGCCGCGTCACGAGTGATTGGGAGGTGCAACTGGTGTTCGAACCGGGGCGGGTCATCGTCGCCAATGCCGGTGTGCTGCTCACACGGGTGATCCGGGTCAAGCCGGGGATGAGCCACCCCTTCGTCATTGTCGATGCCGCCATGAATGATCTGGCGCGTCCGGCAATGTATGATGCCTATCATCATTTTGAGTCAGTTATGGCACACTCGGATTCGATAATTGCGAACATTGTCGGCCCGATATGCGAGAGCAGCGACACCTTTGCGATGGAGCGGTCCTGCACGCAGGTCGAAGCTGGCGATCTGGCGGTATTTCGCTCTGCCGGGGCCTATGGCGCAACGATGGCGAGCACTTATAACAGCCGCGACATGGTGCCCGAGGTGCTGGTCTCAGGCGATAAATTCGCGATTGTCGCGGATCGCATCGCTGCCGCCACGATCATGGCCGCCGAGCGGGTGCCAGACTGGATTTAATCGGAATTGCCTGCCCTAGCGCGTCGGGTAATTCGGGGCCTCGCGCGTGATGCTGACATCATGGACATGGCTTTCGCGCAAGCCCGCATTGGTAATCCGCACAAAGCGCGCGCGCTGCTGCAATTCCAGAATGGTCGCGGCCCCGGTATAGCCCATCGCCGCCTTGACGCCGCCGACAAGCTGGTGAATGACATCGCGCGCCGGGCCTTTGAACGGCACCTGGCCCTCAATTCCTTCAGGCACCAGCTTTAACTGATCCTTGATGTCCTGCTGGAAATAACGATCCGCAGACCCACGCGCCATCGCGCCGACCGACCCCATCCCGCGATAGGATTTATAGGCCCGGCCCTGATAAAGGAAGGTTTCCCCCGGTGCTTCCTCGGTGCCCGCCAGCAGCGAGCCGACCATCACCGTAGAGGCCCCTGCCGCCAGTGCCTTGGCGAGATCGCCTGAGGTGCGCAGACCGCCATCGGCAATGACCGGAACGCCTGATTTCGCAGCTTCATTCGCCGCATCCATGATCGCTGTAAGCTGTGGAACGCCCACCCCTGCCACCACGCGCGTTGTGCAGATGCTGCCCGGCCCGATCCCTACCTTGACGGCATCCGCGCCGGCATCAATCAGTGCGCGCGCCGCTTCCGCCGTAGCAACATTGCCCGCAACCACCTGCACATGGTTTGAATGGCGCTTGACCCTCTCGACTGCCAGACCAACATCGCGGTTATGGCCGTGCGCTGTGTCAATTACAATCAGGTCGCACTCGGCATCGATCAGCGCTTCCGAGCGCCCGAAGCCTTTGTCCCCCACCGTAGTCGCGGCGGCCACGCGCAGCCGCCCGCTCGCATCCTTGGTCGCACCCGGATAATTCACCGCCTTTTCAATATCTTTGACCGTTATCAACCCGACACAATGATAGGCATCATCCACCACGAGCAATTTCTCGATCCGGCGCTGGTGCAGCAACCGCCG
>JAGWQR010000212.1 GCA_028869975.1 Alphaproteobacteria bacterium
AATCTGTCGGTATTACGGTGCTTGGACTGGTTTTGCTGCGGGTGTTGTGGCGTGCGGCAAACCGGCCCCCAAACTTGCCTGAAGCGTATCAGCCCTGGGAGCGCACTTTGTCACATGCCGCACACTGGCTGCTCTACCTTATGATGTTTGCCATGCCACTGACTGGTTGGCTCATGAATTCCGCCTCCACAAACAAGGCAACAGGGCAGCCCTATCCGGTTGATCTCTTCCATGTGCTGCCCTGGTTTAATCTGCCATTCTTCAGTGGCATGGATATTGCCGCGCGCAAAGGCTGGCACGAGTTTTTCGGTGCGGGCCACAGCTTTGGCGGCTGGATATTGCTGGGGCTGCTGGGGTTGCATGTGGCGGGCGCGCTGAAGCACCAGTTTCTCGACAAGGAAAAAGAATTTCAGCGGATGTGGTTCTGAGCGGCGCGGTCAGGATCTGAACCGGCTGACCAGCCAGGCCAGCCCTGCATAGAGCAGCGCTATCAGAGTGCCTGCCGCCAGCCCGAGCACGGGCAGGCGCGCCCATAACCCGATGCCGACGCCGGCAAAGACAAGCAGGAGCATGATGCAGCCCGGCCCCGAGCGTTCAGTGGGCATGGGCTGGAGTTGCAAAAATGAAAGCGCAGGGAGTTATCATGCGCTGTGCTTAACCATCCCTTCACCATCGGTCTAGAAGAGATTGCAAGCTTTTAAGGCTACCGGGTCCACACCCATGAATAAATCTCCCTTAGTCATCATCGACCACACGGCCCTGATCTGGGCGCAGGATCTTATCGCTAAACACGGCGCAAACGCCGGGGCCATGGCCAGCGAACATGCGCGCACCAGCCGTCAGCGTGAAAATCTGATTCATTTCTGCCGCTGGCGACTTGCCGGGAGGATTATCGCGACACTCGATGCGCAGACCTCTGGAAAGGTGCTGCACTAGGCGTATAGGCTTCGTGCTTTATGCGCTGTGCTAGAGCGTTTACATTGCCTCAGAAATACTTATGGAGATCTATGCGCACACACATAGTGTGCGTTTGATGGAGGCCATTATGACGCATCAGTTTCATCCCAGTTCGTTGCGCGAATATGACATTCGCGGCGTGGTTGGCAAAACACTGGGGGTGGAGGATGCGCGCGCGATTGGCCGCACCTTCGGCACGATTGTCCGCCGCGCGGGGGGCAAGACGATTGCGGTGGGGCGCGACGGGCGGCTCTCTTCGCCCGAACTCGAAGCCGGGCTGGTCGAGGGGCTGACCGCGAGCGGCATCAATGTTGTCAAGATCGGGCTAGGGCCGACCCCCATGCTCTATTACGCCGAGTATGTCGCGAATGTGGACGGCGGCATAGAGATAACCGGCAGCCACAACCCCGCCGAGTATAATGGCTTCAAGATGGTGCACAACCATCTGCCATTTTATGGTGCGGATATTCAGAATCTTGGCGCAATGGCGGCGCAGGGCGACTGGGAAACGGGCGCTGGTGCGGTAAGTGACCTTTCGATTATGGACGATTATGTCACCCGCATCGCGCAAGGGATTGGCAGCGTCACCACCCGCTACAAGATCGGCTGGGACGCCGGCAATGGGGCCGCCGGCCCCATCATCGAGCGGCTGACCAAGCTCATTCCGGGGGAGCATCATCTCCTCTTCACCACCGTTGACGGGCGTTTTCCCAACCATCATCCAGACCCCACTGATGAAGCCAATCTTAGCCATTTGAAGGCGCTGGTGGCGGAGAAGCAGCTCCATTTTGGATTAGCTTTTGACGGCGATGGTGACCGGATCGGCGCGGTGGATGGCGAGGGAAGGGTGATCTGGGGTGACCAGATACTCGCCGTGCTGGCCGAAAGCGTGCTCAAACAGGTGCCCGGTGCCACAATCATCGCCGATGTGAAAGCGAGCCAGGCGCTTTATGACCGGCTTGCCGAACTCGGCGGCAAGCCCTTGATGTGGAAAACCGGCCACTCGCTCATCAAGACCAAGATGCGCGAAACGGGCGCGCCGCTGGCGGGCGAAATGAGCGGGCATATCTTCTTTGCGCATGAGTTTTACGGCTTTGATGACGCGCAATATGCTGCGCTGCGTCTGATCCGCGCGATCGACGAGCAGGGCGGCTCGCTTACTGCGCTCAAGGACGCGATGCCACATATGATCAACACCCCCGAGATGCGCTTTCAGGTTGATGAGACCCGCAAATTCGCGGTGGTTGATGAGGTGCTGGCCCGGCTGGAGGCCGAGGGTGCCGATGTCAACCGCACCGATGGCGCGCGGGTGAATACGGCCGATGGCTGGTGGCTGCTGCGCGCATCAAACACGCAGGATGTGCTCGTTGCGCGCGCCGAGGCGAAGGATGAGGCGGGGCTGGAGCGGCTGATGGCGCAGATCGATGGCCAGCTCGCGCTCTCGGGACTCAAGCGCGGGCCGCAGGCGGGGCATTGATGCGCCTTGGTTGATCCGGTTTCGCTCGGCCGCCTGTATGGGCGGCGACAGGGGCATAAGTTACGGCAGGGCCAGACGGCGCTGGTCGAGGAGTTGCTCCCGCGCATTGCGGTGCCCGAGGTCGGCCCGCTCGATGCGCAAAGCCTGTTTGGTGACACGCCTGATTCTTGGCGCCCGCTCGAATTTGAAATCGGCTTTGGCGCGGGCGAGCACCTTGCCGCACAAGCCGCCGCCCGCCCAAATCATGGCTTTATCGGCTGCGAGCCGTTCATCAATGGTGTGGTCGGGCTGCTCACGCAGATTGAGGCGCAGGGCCTTAACAACATCCGCATCCATCGGGGCAATGCGCTCGATGTGCTGGCACGCCTGCCCGATGCCAGTCTGAGTCGCGTCTATCTGCTCCACCCCGACCCGTGGCCCAAGGCGCGCCACGCCAAGCGGCGGATGATGAACCCCGGCCCGCTCGATCTGATTGCCGCCAAGTTGATGCCCGGCGGCGAATTCCGCTTTGGCACCGATCACCCGGTCTATCTGCGCTGGGCGATGATGCAGATGAACGCGCGCATGGCGACGAAGCGCGATTTTGACTGGCTGGTGAGCGAGCCGAATAATTTCCTCTTCCGCCCCGCCGACTGGCCCGAAACCCGCTACGAGCGCAAGGCGCGCACCGTCTATGGCCACGAAGTCTGGTATTTCCGATTTAGGCGTATTTAGAGGTAGCTCTAGCGTAGAAAAACCGCTGTTTTCAGCCGTTTCGTTACGCTAATCTATGCAGCTCTTGGCGGCCATTTCCGCCACGGTGATTGCTGGGTGATTGCTGGGTGATTGCTGGAACGCCGTATTTGGAGACCTAAAATGACGAGTGGGAAGATTACTAAGCGGACTATTGATGCATTAATTTCCATTAATGAACAAGGCTTTTTGTGGGATCAGGTTATCAAAGGGTTTGGCGCTAAAATTACAAAATCTGGAGCTGTTTCTTACGTACTGCAATTCCGAATGGGTGGTCGCGAGGCGCGGACGAAGCGTTACACTATCGGCAGTCATGGTTCACCGTGGACACCGACAACGGCAAGGGATGAAGCCTTACGGCTGACAGTATTGATCGCTCAGGGCATTGATCCGGTGGAAGCGGAGTTGCAACGCCGCCGTGAAGCAGTTGACCTGGCGTTCAACAATTATGCGGATTCGTTCGAGAAGTCATGCAATGGTAAGGGCTGGCGCACTCTGGTAAGTCGTTCTCTGCGTATCCATGTTAAGCCGGTTTTAGGAAAAAAGGCCCTAACCAAAATTACTCGTGTAGATATTGTCGCAGTGTTCGACCGGATGCCAGTCACGCAGATTGCCAATAAGCGCAATGTGTTCGCTGTTCTGCGCCGCCTGTTCCGGTGGGCAGTTAGCCGAGTGTCCGTCGTCATAACATTTGGCCCAAAGTTTAATTTTTGGGAACGGAGGGTTTTGGCCTCATCTTGGTTTGATTTTACGCGGCTAACTTGCGGTATTGCAAGCGCCGGTTTCCGAGTGTGCTGCGTTTGATCCTTTCTCT
>JAGWQR010000213.1 GCA_028869975.1 Alphaproteobacteria bacterium
GTCCACCGCGCGCGCCATCGCATTGGTGTCCATATCGTTCATTTGAACCCGCAGTTTCGAGCGCCAGTTGGTGACGAACCAGGTGAACACGATATAGCAGGCCACCGCAACCAGCGTGGCTGCAAACAGCGGCAGGCCGAAGCTCTTCCAGAAAATACCGAGCACCAGCACAAGCTGGATCACCGTTGGCGCAATGTTGAACAGGATGAAATAGAGCATCGTGTCAATGCTTTTGGTGCCGCGCTCGATCACTTTCGACACCGCGCCGGTGCGGCGATCGAGGTGAAAGCGCAGGCTCAACTCGTGGAGATGCTGAAAGACATGAACCGCAAGCTTTTGTGTGGCCACCTGCCCGACCCGCTCGAAAATGCCGTTGCGCAGATTATCGAATAGCACCGAGGCAAACCGCCCGAGCACATAGCCGCCAACCATGAGCAGCGCGATCATATACCCTGAGCGGAGCGCGGGTGTCATCCGGTCAATCGCCCATTTGAGTGCATAAGCGTTGGTCAGTGTGGCCCCGATGCTTGCCAGCACCAGCAGCAGTGAAACCACCACCCGCACCCGCAGCATTGGCGCATCTTTGGGCCACAGATAATGAAGGAAGCGTCGGATGACGACAAAGCTGGGCGGGGGCGTTCCTGGCGGCGATTCAACAATAGGCGGCATGTCTGGACTATTTAGGCATTGCTTCCCTATTATTGAAGAGGACGAAACCTGATTTCATCAGGCTTCGATCCGTAGATTGGCCTCGACAATAGTCATGCCGCACAGTATCGCGCAGCCAAACACACAATATGAGGGATATTGAGCCATGGTCGAACGAAGCTCGGTACTGGATCGGGTGCTGGTGCTGGAGATGGTGCGGGTGACTGAAGCGGCCGCAATCGCTGCCTCCACCCTCATCGGACGCGGTGACGAGAAGGCCGCCGATTCTGCCGCTGTCGAAGCGATGCGCGCAGCGCTCAACAGCCTTTACATGGATGGTACCGTCGTGATCGGCGAGGGCGAGCGCGATGAGGCGCCGATGCTCTATATTGGCGAGAAAGTTGGCGCGGCGATCGGCAAAGGGCCAAAGATCGATA
>JAGWQR010000214.1 GCA_028869975.1 Alphaproteobacteria bacterium
GCCAGAGCGGCGCGTGATCGAATATGCAGTCTATGACAAGGCGGCGCTCATGAAGCAGGCTACGCCGACAGATGCCGAAATCACCGCGCAATATGCCCATGACAAGGACAAATATGCGCCCAAGGATATGCGCAGCCTGACACAGGTAATTGCACCCGATCAGGCCAAAGCAACAGCACTCGCCGACAAGGTGAAGAGTGGCGAATCAATTGGAGCCGCTGCAAAAGCGCTGGGACTGGACGCCATCAAAATCAGCAATATGGAACGCGGCAGCTATTCAGACCAGCATGGCAGCGCAGTAGCGGATGCGGTTTTTGCGCTACATGCGGGTGGCAACACCACCCCGGTTAAGTCCCCGCTCGGCTGGTATGTCGTACATGTCGATAGCATTACGCATGATCCAGGCAAGACACTCGACGAAGCGCGCCCTGAGATTGTCAAGTTGCTGGCGGCAGGCAAGCTCGATGCGGTTTTCGCTGACCTCCAGAACAAGTTGAGCCAGCAGGCCGACAAAGGATTGAGCTTTGCGGATATTGTGAAGGCCAATCCGGGAAACGATGTGGTGACGACCCCCAGCATCATCGCAACCGGCATAAACCCTGATGATCCAAAATATTCGTCACTCAAAGACATGGCGCCCGTCCTGAAGGATGCGTTCAAGCCAGACAGCAAGGTTTCTGGCGAGCCGCTGATCGTGCCCTACGGACAGACTCGCGACAAATTTGCTTTCTATCATGTTAAGGAAATCACGCCCGCCGGGCCAATCCCTTTCACCAAAATTCACGATCAGGTTGCGCATGATGCCCTGCTTGAAGCGCAGAGCAAGGTGGCGCATCAGGTGGCGCTTGCGATTGCTGCCAAGGCCGACAAGGGCACAGACATCGCAAAGGCTGCGCAGGAGAGCGGGTATCAGCTCCCCCACGTCGGAAGTATTACCGCAAGCAAAATTGACCTCATGACGCAGCGGGTACAAGCTGCAAAACCTGTCGTAGAGTTGTTCAATACAGCGCTTCATCATGCCCGGGTGCTTGAGGGCGAAAGAAATGGAGGCTGGTTTATTGTCTGGCTAGATAAAAGAACACCGGGCGATCTATCCAAGCATCCTGAAGCGAGCGCCTTCGTCCAGCAGCAGCTTGCGGCCGGCTATGGGCAGGAACTGGGTGAGGAGTTTGCCAGCGCTGCCAAAGCAAGCGTTGGCGTAAAAATGTATCCCGGCAACATCGCCGCGCTCAAAAACACCCTATCCGGCAATAACGCCCAGTGACGCCTGCCGACGTCGCACACGCGCGGGCGAACATGGCAGCCGGGCAACCTGCCCTCATCTGGCGCAGGGCGATAGCCGATACCGAAACGCCCGTATCCGCCGCGCTGAAACTGATGGTACCTGAGCGCGGCGATTTCCTGCTTGAATCCGTAGAAGGGGGGGCCGTACGCGGCCGTTATTCGCTGCTCGGGCTGGCCCCTGATCTGCTGTTTCGCGCACAAGGCGCACAAGCCGAAATCAATAAGCAATGGCAAACAGACCGCACCGCGTTCGTCCCTCTCCCCGGCGATCCGCTTGCCGAATTGCGCGCGCTCGTTGCCGCCTGCCATATCGATGTACCCGAAGCGCTGCCAAAGGCGATCGCCAGTCTGGTTGGTTATTTCGGCTATGAGACCGTCGGGCTGGTCGAGAAGCTGCCGCGCGCCGCTGAGTCTGGCATTGGCCTGCCGGACATGATTTTCGCGCGCCCGAGCATCATCCTCGTGTTCGACCGGCTGGCTGACATGCTTTATGTGGCGGCTCCGGTATGGGATGCAGGCGGGGATGCGGCCGGTGCGGTCGCAGACGCAGTTGAGCGGATCGAGGCCGTGCTGGCGCGGCTAGCGCGACCAGTTACAAGTAATCGCGATGGTGCTAAGTTGCCACCAAATCCCGAGCCTATGCCCATCCTCCCCCCCGGTCGGTATGCGCAGATGGTCAAGCGCGCGAAGGATTATATCACCGCCGGCGACATTTTTCAGGTTGTGCTCGCCCAGCGTTTCACGCTGCCTTTTGCACTGCCTCCGATGGCGCTTTACCGTGCGTTGCGGCGAATCAATCCTTCGCCCTTCCTCTATTTCCTCGATCTGCCCGGCTTCGCGCTGATCGGCTCGTCGCCTGAAATTCTGGTGCGGCTGCGCGATAATGAGGTGACCATCCGCCCGATTGCAGGCACCCGCCCACGCGGGGCCACTGCCGCAGAGGATGAAGCCAATCGCGCTTCGCTCCTCGCCGATCCCAAAGAACGCGCCGAGCATCTCATGCTGCTCGATCTCGGGCGCAATGATGTCGGGCGGGTGGCGCAGGCGGGCAGCGTTCGCGTCACCGGCAGCTATATGGTCGAGTTTTACAGCCATGTGATGCACATTGTCTCGAACGTGGTGGGCAAGCTCGCGAAGGGCAAGGACGCGCTCGATACGCTGTTTGCGGGATTTCCGGCAGGCACCGTGTCGGGTGCGCCCAAGGTGCGCGCGTGTGAGATTATCGCCGCGCTGGAGCCGGAAGCGCGCGGCGCTTATGCAGGCGGCGTCGGTTATTTCTCACCCGATGGCAATATGGATAGCTGCATCGTGTTGCGCACCGCCGTGGTGAAGGATGGCGTGATGCACGTGCAGGCGGGTGCGGGGATCGTGGCGGACTCCGACCCCGCTTATGAGCAGCGCGAGTGCGAGGCTAAGGCGGGTGCGCTCATCGCTGCCGCCAGGGAAGCGGTGCGTGTGGCGAATGAAGGGGGCTATGGGCAGTAACCCCAGCCTCTCCCGTCTCGTTGCGATTATGGCGCGGCTGCGCGCACCCGTCGGGGGTTGTGAATGGGATATTGTCCAGACGTTCGACATGATTGCGCCGTATACGATCGAGGAGGCGTATGAGGTTGCGGATGCGATTGCCCGGCGCGACATGACCGCGCTCAAGGATGAGCTTGGCGATCTGCTGCTTCAGGTTGTCTATCATAGCCGCATGGCCGAGGAGGATGGCGCGTTCGCCATCGATGATGTCATCGAGAGCATCTGTGCCAAGATGGAGCGCCGCCACCCGCATGTCTTTGGTGATGCACAGGAGCGCCCCGATTGGGAGGCGCTGAAGGCGGCAGAGCGCGACAAACAGGCAGCAGCAGGGGCACTGGCGGGCGTGGCTCTGGCGCTCCCGGCCCTCTTGCGCGCGGAAAAGCTGCAACGCCGCGCCGCTCGGGTGGGTTTTGACTGGCCCGATGCAGCAGGGCCGCGTGCCAAGATCGATGAAGAGCTGGTCGAGATTGAAGCAGCACAAACACCCGAACATTGCACTGAGGAAGTGGGCGATCTGCTGTTCGCGGCCGTCAATTATGCGCGGCATCTGGGAGTGGAGCCGGAAAGCGCGCTGCGCGCGGCCAACGCCAAGTTTGAAGCGCGTTTCGCCGCAATGGAAACAGCGGCAGGCGAAGCCTTCCCCGCGCTCAACCTCGCTCAGAAAGAAGAGCTTTGGGCAGCCGTAAAGCGCCGCTGATAGCGACCCCAATCGTCATCGGACAAGCGCACGCTCAGGCGCATATAATTATCCTGCGTTGCCTGACCCTCCACCACACCATGCGCGTGCAGCCAGGCGAGCGCCGCACCATTATCTGACGGCACCACAATGTCGCGCAGCGCATAGGCGCTGGTGAGCCGCGCGCAGATTGTTTCCACCAGCGCAAGGATACCTTCTCCCGTAAGTGCAGAGATGAGCGCCACATCATCACGCCGTGCGGCTTGTGCGCGCAGCACCGCTGCCGTGTCCGCATCCAGCAGATCGAGCTTGTTCCAGGCCTCTAACATCGGCGCGTCGGCACCAATCTCCTTGAGCACCGCCACCACATCATCCGCCTGTGCCTCAGTGTCCGGATGCGCAATGTCGCGGACATGGATGATGATATCTGCCGAAATCACCTCTTCCAGCGTTGCCCGGAACGCCGCCACCAACTGCGTTGGCAGGTTCGAGACGAACCCAACCGTGTCAGACAATATCGCCTTGTCAAAGCCCGGCAGCGCCACCTGCCGCATGGTGGGATCAAGCGTGGCGAAGAGCAAGTCTTCCGCCATCACGTCTGCGCCGGTCATCCGATTGAACAGCGTCGATTTGCCGGCATTGGTGTAGCCCACCAGCGCGATCACCGGCCAGGGCGCTTTCTGGCGACGCTCGCGGTGGAGACCCCGCGTGCGGCGCACCTCATCAAGCTCGCGGCGCAGTTTGGCCATGCGATTGCGGATCAGGCGGCGATCGGCCTCGATCTGGGTTTCACCGGGGCCACCCAAAAAGCCGAAGCCGCCGCGCTGGCGCTCAAGGTGCGTCCAGCTTCGCACCAGCCGGCCTGCCTGATAATCAAGATGCGCCAGTTCCACCTGCAAGCGCCCCTCGGCGCTCGCCGCGCGCTCGCCGAAAATTTCCAGGATCAAGCCGGTGCGGTCGATCACCTTGGCGCCGCACGCCTTCTCAAGATTGGCCTGCTGCACCGGGGTCAAAGCGCCATCGACGATGAGCAGTTCGGCCTCATGTGCGCGCAAGCTGCACGCCATTTCGTCCACCTGCCCCGCGCCGAACAGCGTGGCCGGGCGCGACTGGCGGATGCGGTATGCGCGTTTGTCGATCACGCTGATGCCAATCGCTTCGGCCAGGCCTGCCGCTTCCTCCAGACGCGCATCGACATTGCGCGCGGCACCGCCCAGATCGGGCAGCACGATCAGAGCGCGTGCTCCGCGCGTTACCTCATCGTTGTCTCCCCGAGCAAAGACACTCAAGCGGTATCAGGCTCCGCTTGCACGTCAGCGTCCATCGTCTCATCCGCAAGGTTGAGCGGCTCGTGCGGCTGCACCGTGGAGATCGCGTGCTTGTAAACCAGTTGCGCCTGGGTATCGCGAAAGAGGAGCAAGCAGAACAGATCATAGGCCGCAACCTCGCCCTGCAGCATCACGCCATTGACGAGGAACATCGTGACCGGGTTCTGCGTTTTTTCGAGCACATTGAGGAACACATCCTGCAACGCCTTGCCCTTGCGGGTTGCGGCGCGGAAGGCGCGCTCGACTTCGCCCAGCCCCGCATTGCTCGAGGGCATGATCGTGGAAATGGCGTGCTTGTAGATGAGTTGCGACTGGCCATCGCGGCGCAGCAGCACCGAGAAATTGTCGAACCATGTAATGACGCCCTGCAATTTGACGCCCTTGACGAGGAACATCGTGACCGGGGTTTTGCCCTTGCGGACAGCATTGAGAAACACGTCTTGCAAATTGTTGGAGTTTTTTTCAGCCATGGGCTTTATCCTATGTTGTTGGCGTGACTTGGCACGCGCTTCGTACCGGCTCCGGTATCCCGCGTCGGTGCCCCGCATGGGCACCACGCCATACATATAGACCAGGCTGGTGGGCGCGCCAAGACTATTCGGCAGTGCTACGCTCGTCCATCAGCCCCAACGACTTCATTTTACGATGAAGCGCTGAGCGCTCCATGCCCACAAAGCTGGCCGTGCGCGAGATATTGCCTGCAAAGCGGCGGATCTGGACACGCAGATATTCACGCTCGAATTCCTCGCGCGCCTCACGCAAGGGCACACCCATCATCGCAGGCGAATCAGCCACCACCGCTGGCGAATCGCCATCGGTCTGGAACAATTCGCGCGGCAGCATGTCGATGTCTATTTCACCCAGCCGGTCTGTGGGGGCCAGAATCAGGGTGCGCTCAATGATGTTGCGCAACTGGCGCACATTGCCAGGCCAGTCATAGGATTGCAACGAGGCCAGCGCAGATGCTGTGAATTGCGGCGGCAGGGCGCAGCGTTCCCGGGCAAAACGCGCTGCAAATTGGGACGCAAGTGCGGCTATATCATCGCGTCGCCGCGCCAGCTCGGGGATATGCACGGGAACAACGTTGAGCCGGTAGAACAGATCCTCGCGGAAACGCCCGGCGGCAATCTCCTCGGTCAGGTTGCGCGATGTGGCGGAAACAACACGCACATCCACTTCAACCATCTGCTGCCCGCCTATGCGCGTAAAGCGCTGATCGGTCAGAACGCGCAGAATTTTCGCCTGCGTGGGAAGCGGCATGTCCGCCACTTCATCTAGAAACAGCGTGCCGCCATGCGCCAGTTCGAGCATACCGGGGCGGCTGCCCACTGCATCATCAACCCCGAATAATTCCTCCTCGATCCGCTCAGGGGCCATCCGCGCCGCGCTCAGCGAAATGATTGGCATGGCAGCACGTGGTGACCAGTTGTGCAGTAGCCGCGCCGCCACTTCCTTACCCACGCCCGCCGGGCCGGTAATCATCACCCGGCTGCCGGTAGGGGCTACCCGCTTCAAGGTAGCGCGCACCTGATTGATAACGGCCGACTGACCATCAAGATCAGCCTGCCAGCCGGCGCGCTCGCGCAACTGTTCATTCTCACGGCGCAGTGTTTCGGTTTCTGTCGCGCGCGCCACCAGATGGAGCAGATGATCGGCCTGGAACGGCTTTTCGATAAAATCGACCGCGCCGCGCCGGATCGCCGCCACTGCCGTATCGAGATTGCCATGGCCCGAAATCATCAGCACCGGAATGGTCGCATCACGCCGCTTGATTTCTTCAAGCAGTTCCAGCCCATCAAGCGTCGAGCCGGTCAGCCAGACATCAAGCAGCACAAGCGAAGGCCGCCGGGCGCGGATTGCGGCCAGCGCGGCATCGCTGTTGGCGGCCATGCGCGCGGTATAGCCCTCATCTTCCAGCACACCCGCCACCAGCGCGCGGATATCCGCTTCATCATCAATCACCAGAATATCGAGGCTCATAACTCACTTTCTGCAAAAGCGGCGGTGTGCGCTGCGGGCATCGCCAGCCGCTCGAATTTTAGTGTAACAACCGTGCCGCCGCCGGGCCGGTCGGCCAGCGTCATGCTGCCCTGATGATCCTCGATAATTTTGTCGACAATCGCGAGGCCCAGCCCGGTGCCGTTTGCGCGGGTGGTGACATAGGGCTCGTTAAGGCGCGCCCGGTCGGGTGGCAGACCCACACCGGTGTCGCTGATGCGGATCATAACATGGTTGCTGTCAGGTTCTGCCAGCGTCATGCTGATCTCGCCAACACCCTCTGCGCCCTGCTTTTCAACGATGGCCTCAACACCATTTTTGATAATGTTGATGAGCGCCTGGCTCAACTGGCGGCGATCACAGACCAGCATGATCGGCGCGTCGGGCGCTTGCAGGTTGAAATGAATCTGCGGGTGCGCCACCTCATGCAGGAACAGCGCCTGCCGCGCCATCTCGTTGAGATGTTCCTGCCGGAATACCGGCTTGGGGATGCGCGCGAACGACGAGAATTCATCAACCATCCGGCGCAAATCGCCCACCTGCCGGATGATCGTTTCGGTGAGCTGACCAAATATACCAGGATCGCTACTGATTTCCTTGCCAAAGCGCCGCTGCAACCGCTCGGCGGCAAGCTGGATCGGCGTCAGCGGGTTCTTGATTTCATGCGCGATCCGCCGCGCCACATCGGCCCAGGCCGCGCGCCGCTGATCGTTGATTTGCGCAGTGATGTCATCGAAGGTGAGCACAAAACCCGCTTCATCTTCGGCGATTTTGACCGCCAAAGTCAGCGTTTCATCATCCACGCGCGCGGTGCAGACCCCTTCGCGCTCGTTTTCTGCCAGCATGGCATCAAGTTCGGGTGCGATAATACGCAAGGCGACGCCTGCATTTTTCTCATCCGCAATCCGCAACAACCGTCGCGCCGAGTCATTGACAATGCGGATGTCACGCGCGAGGTCAACCGCAATCACGCCCGCCGAAACGCTGGTCAGCACCGCCTCGGTCAAGGCCCGCCGCCGCTCGAGCAGCGCGTTCGCCCCAACCAGTGCGTCATTCTGCCCGGCGAGACGCGCCGTCATCGTATTGAATGCACGGGCAAGCGCACCAATCTCGTCACGCGCAAGCGGCCCTGGCACACGCACACTCAGATCGCCCTCCGTCACCCGCTGCGCTGCCGCCATCATCGCGTCAACCGGCCGGACAAATCGGTCCGCTACGCGCAAAGCGATCAGCACCGCCAGCCATACGATCAACAGCGTGACTATATAGAGTGCCGCGTTGAGATAAAGCTGGAGTCTCCGTGCACGCTGGAGCAACTGGTCATAATCGCCCAGCACTTCTTGCCCGCGACGGGTTTCTGCGAGAATGTTTTTGTCCGCAACGCGCGCAGCATAAAGATAGACATTCTGATCCGGATAGAGTGGCGTGATTGCCTCAAACCGATCTGCGCTCAGTCCACTTATAACAGGCTCGCCATGTTTCAGCCTGGTCGTAACCTGCGGCGAAATGCTCGTTTCAAAACGGCGGTCATAGGGGTTCACGGTCACCAGCGTTTTGGCAACACCACTATGATCGATCTGGATGATTGCCGATTCACTCAATTCGCGATGATAGACCTGTGCGCCATAGGCCTGCCAGAATTCACGATCCCGCATCGGCAATAATTTGAGGTAAGCCCGCAAATCTCCCGCCATTGCTTCTGCATTCAGGGCAACTCGCTGTTCATGCTCCTCTTCATATGTCTGTGCCACATGGCTGGCATTTTGCAGAATCGAGCGAGCATGGTCGGAAAACCAGAACGCCACGCCATATTGAAACATCAGTGAGGCAAAAAGCACGAGCAGCAGCATCGGCAGTGCGGCCACCTGGGAAAAAATCACCACCAGCCGCATATGCAGGCGCCCCGCTCCACGTAAGGCAGAACGATGTGCGCGGCGCAGCGCCCGCCGCCTGCCCCAGAATATCAGAAGGAGAATGGCGGGAACCAGGTTGGCTACAAGCAACACTGCAACCAGCGGCGGCGCCAGCAACTTCTCACCCGGATGCCCCTGTGCCAGCACCAGATAGCTGACCATAATAATCAGGACAAAAAGCAGAATCGTCGCCCGTTCCGCGCGCGCCACCCACCCACGCTGTCGCAAGCGAATGCTCAGGCGGCGATAAAATGTGTCAAAAAATGCGGGTCTCGCAGACTTCATTGTTGCCTAATTACCACAAAAGCGTGGCATTCCAAGCACAGTTTTTTGCTACAGGTCGCAACAAAAGTCCAATTCAACCCGGCGCGCGCAAACGCTCTGGCCGGTACTGTACGGGATTGAGTGCAACCACCATCGGATCAGGTGTCGTGCCGGTCAATTCCGCCAGCGCCAGCTTGGCGGCCGCCGGGGCCGTCTGAATACCAAAGCCGCCCTGCCCTGCAAACCAGTAGAAGGACGGAACATCCGTGTCGTATCCATATACCGGCAAACGGTCGGGCGCGAAGCTGCGTAACCCGGCCCATCTCCGCTCGATCCGCGCTACCCGCCAATCAAGTGTCGCCTCCAGCCTTGCCATAGCCTGCGCAACCGCCATTTCCTCGGGCATAGCATCGCAGGCGGGTGATGCGGTTTCGTCATGCGGAGTGAACCAGATGCGGTTTGAGCCTTCACTTTTCACATAGAAGCTGCCGTCGAGGGCTATAACGAGCGGTAAAGGGTGGGCGATGGGCCGCGCCAATCGTGCCTGCACCATCGTACGGCGATAGGGTATAATGCCCAATGGTGCGAGACCGCAGCGTTCGGCAACGTTGTCTGCCCACGCTCCTGCTGCATTCACCAGCGTGCGCGCCAGTATCATATCCTGCCCCATCCTGAGTTTCCAGAGTCCAGAATTGAAGCGCGCCTGTTCCAATGTGGCACGACAGCGCAGCTCCGCACCATTACGCCGCGCCTGCGCCAGATAAAAATGATGCATAGCCGCCACATCAATATCCGCACATCCAGGTTCAGCAATGCCCAATGTCCATTCTGGCAGCAGCCCGGGTACACGCTGCCCCGGTTCAACCCGATCGAGCGTAACGCCCAGCCCTGCAAAAGCGGATTCAAGTGCATCGCGCAGTGGTGCGTCTTTCGAGCATCCGATGTGCAGCTTGCCGCGTCCGGCAAGAAAACCGTTACGGTCAAACCATGGTTTTGAGGCGATCGTCAGCGGCGTGATTCCTGCCCCGCCATAGGTTTCAGACCAGAAGGCCGCCGAGCGTCCGGTTGCATGATAGCCGGGCATATCCTCGGCTTCGAGCAGCAGTACGCGCGAAAACGTACTCAATTCTGCTCCAAGACTTGCACCGGCCATCCCGGCACCGACGATGACAAAGTCGTAAATGGGCAGCATGGTTACGATTTGCTAATTACTCCTGACATATAGCCCTTGCCATGACTCACGCGCAGATAGCAACGGTGCTTCCGTTAATCCTGATCTTGTTGCTCTTAATTGCGTGCGTGACGGATTGGCGGGAGCGGATCATCCCGCACTGGCTGAATATCGGCATCGCAGCGCTGGCCCCGATCCAGTGGTGGGTGCTCGGCTGGCATGTCTGGCCTGATATTGCCGCGCAACTGGGGCTTGGCATCGGTGTGCTGCTGGTTTTCATCCTGTTTCAGGCATTAGGCCAGATGGGGGGTGGTGATGTCAAGCTGCTCGGTGCGCTGGCGCTCTGGTTTCCCTGGCTGCCGATGATGCAGCTTCTGGTCGCAATGGCAATCTTCGGCGGGTTTCTGACTCTGCTCATGCTCATCCTCCACCGAATGCGCAAAAGCGAAGGCAAACCCGAGATTCCGTATGGCATAGCCATAGCTGCCGCCGGAATCCTTCAAATCTATAAACACTATTTTAACCATTTTAGTTGAAGAACATCTCTAACTTGACGTTTCTCTGAGGGGCAATTGGACTATGGACCCGAAAAAACTTGCACTCCTGATTGGCGCTGCCGTAATTGCGCTTGGCTCAGGCTTTGCCGCAATGCAGATGTTTCGTGGCGGCGCGCCGAAGGCCATGGCTGCGATTATCCCGCATCAGGACACCGGGCCGCAGGTGCTTGTCGCTACCAAGTCGCTGGGTGTCGGTTCTATCATCGACCCGACCGACTTCCGTTACCAGCCATGGCCCAAGGATCTGGTCTCCGCTGGCTACTATCTCAAGGATAAAACCGACCCGAACAAGCTCAACGGCACCGTAGTACGCCAGACTGTGACTGCAGGGGAACCCCTAACCGAAGGATCGCTCATTTCTCCGGGTGATCGTGGCTTTCTTGCGGCTGCATTGAGCCCAGGAATGCGTGCCGTGACCTTTTCGGTCAAAGTGACGGGGCCCCTCCAATCTGACTCTAGTGGGACGTCTGGCGTGGCTGGCTTTGTATTCCCGGGCGACCGCGTGGATCTTATCCTGACCCAGAGCATCGCAGGAGGCAAATGGCAGGCGCTAAGGACATCTGAAACCATTGTCCGTAATCTTCGCGTGCTCGCAACCGATCAGAAAATCACCTCAGTTGATGACAAGGGTCAGCGCCTTGCGCAGCCCTTTACCAATGTCACTGTGGAAGCCTCGCCTCGAATTGCTGAAAAAATTACTGTCGCGCAATCGCTTGGCAGTCTCTCGCTGTCGCTGCGTTCGATCGCCGACAATCAGGCGGATTTTGATCGTGCCATCGCGACAGGCAAAATCACCCTGCCCAAAAACAGCTCGCAACAGGATGAACAACGTGCGTTCACGGAGTTCGCCTCGCAGCCAAATGACGATAACGTGACCTTTGTCACTGGCGGTGATGTATCTCACTTCCAGCGCAAGTCTGTGCCTGCTGTGGCTTCTGATGACAAACCGCAGATCATGCCGCAGCTCGTATCCGGCGGGCATTCCCCGCGTACGGCGCGCGGCGTGGAGCCGATCATCGTCAACCCTGAGAAAGAAAGGGCTGCCATGATCCCGCCAACTGTGCGTATCTCGCGCGGCAATGCAACCGAGCAGGTCTCGGCGACTGCGGGCGGGCCACAACAGGTCTCTGGTGGTGCGGGTGCAGCCCCTACCGCACCGGTGAGTGTCAATATCCCGCGAATGGGAGGAATTTGAGATGAGCAGTCACTCTAAAATGCGCGTCTCGCTGGCGGTCATAGCCTTAGCAAGCCTGTCAATGACATCGGTCGCGCTGGCAAAATGGCATCCCAAACCGCATAGCAAGGCCAGGACAGTAGCCAAACACAGTGCCGTCGCGGTTCATTATGGCAGTTCGGGCACGTTCTCGGTTGATCCACGCGAAAGCGTCACGCTTGCGCTTGGCAAGGGTCGTCAGATCGATCTTGGATCGCCGATCGTCGATGTATTTGCCTCCAACTCCGACATAGCGGATGTCCACGTCAATTCATCGCGCCAAATTTACATCTTTGGCAAAAAGCAGGGCAATGCATCGGTATACGCCACCGACAAAGCCGGTCATGTCGTCTATTCGGCCAATATCCGGGTCGATCAGAATATCGATTCGATCGATACCATGCTCCACGCAGCCCTGCCGGATGCGCAAATCACTTCAATGCATGTCAACGGCATGATTATCCTCAACGGGCTAGTGATCAATCCGGAAGATGCGGTTGAAGCGGAAACGCTCGTCAACAGCTATGTCGGGAACGATCCCGGTGCAAAGGTCAAACAGACTCAGGTTATCAACCGGATCAAGACCGCTGCGCCACAGCAGGTGAGTTTGCGCGTTCGCATTTCGGAAGTTTCACACAGCGTTGCCAAGAATATCGGATCAAGTCTCGCCAGTTCGCAAACCGGTGCAAACGGCGTCAACTACGGGATCAGCAGCGGCCGGGGCACCGGCGCGGTGGGCATTGCCCCGCTGAATATCGCGAATTATCCCACGCGCGATTTCTCAACCCAGTTTGGCTATCCGGCGGGCACGCTTCAGGCCCTGCCATATGATCCAGCCAACCCGAGCGTCCCCATCAACCCGACCAATCCCGGAACACAATACTCGTTCACACAGTTAGCCAATGCCGCGACGCTTGGCGTAGGTGGCCATCTTCTCGGCATGGATATCGGGGCCGCACTTGATCTGGCTGAAACCGATGGCGACGCCGTTACGCTCGCGGAACCGACGCTCACCGCGCTTTCCGGCGAAACCGCGAGTTTCCTGGCGGGCGGACAGATCCCGATTACAATTGCCCAGCCGGGTGCAACTGGATCGGTAATCACGGTGGAATACAAGGATTATGGCGTCAGTCTGTCCTTTACACCGACAGTCCTTGCCGATGGCCGCATTTCAATGCGCGTGCGCCCCGAAGTATCCGAACTCACCAATGATGGCTCGATCAATATCGGCGGCACGGTCATCCAGGCGCTGAAGGTAAGGCGTTCGGAAACAACCGTTGAGTTGGGCTCGGGTCAGTCGATGGTGATTGGTGGCCTGCTCGAAAACCAGACGAACAGCACCACAACCAAAGCCCCCGGCCTTGGTGATGTGCCTATTCTCGGCGCACTTTTCCGTTCCAACGCGTATCAGCGCGGCGAAACCGAATTGATGATTGTTGTCACACCCTATCTGGTCAAGCCGGTCAATGACAGCCAGATTGTCTTGCCGACCGACGGCTATAAGGCACCGACCGATTTGCAGCGTGTATTTCTCGGAAAGAACCGGGGCGGTGTCTCCAACGCCAAACGCCCGGCACCAATGATGGCGCCGCCCGCAACCCAGGTTGCGCCCGCCGTCGGTGCGCTCGAATCACAGCCGCTTGCACCCGCGCAAAACGGGCAGAATGCATCAGGCGCTTCCGCCGTTGCAGTCCAGCAGAATACACAGCCGCGCCCCAAAAAGGCCACCGCAGAAGATGCAGCTGCTCCGGGGTTTGGATCATGATGACAAAGGAGCATATAACCATGCGTTTCATTCCGCTACTCGCTTTGTCGCTCGCCATGGGTGTGGCCGGATGCGCAGGGGGTCATGTCGACTCTTACAATCGCAGCGTAGATTCGGTGCATCAGCCTGTCGTGCAGCGCCATGATTATATCGTTGATGTCATTGCTGGCGATCAGGGCCTGGCCCCTGGTGAAGCCAGTCGGCTTGATGGCTGGTTTGAATCGCTCCATGCCCGCTATGGCGATCATGTGGCGGTTGATACGGGAGCAGCGTCCAATCAGGCAGCGGCTTCTGCGATCGCTTCGGTTGCGGCCTCACATGGCTTGCGACTCTCCTATCATGCGCCGGTTACACAGGGTGCTCTCGCTGCCGGTGCTGTGCGTGTGGTGCTTAGTCGTATGACCGCGAGCGTCCCCGGCTGTCCTGATCAGCACGAAGGCATTCTGGCTCAGTTCAATGCCGCAACAAGCACCAATTACGGTTGCGCCACCAATGCCAGCCTGGCTGCGATGGTAGCCAATCCGGAGGATCTTGTGCGCGGACAAGATGGCGCCGGCAGCGCCTACTCAACCAATCAGGTCAATGCGGCGGTCATCCAGACTTATTATGGCGCTGTCGGCAAGAAGGTCAATCAGGTTATAACGCAAAGCTCGCAGGCGGGAGGAAATTGATATGAACGCACCGCTTTCATCAGGTCGCACACCAGCTGCCATGCGTGAGCCTTATGCAGCCTATGTTTGTGACGATGCTACGGCAGAGATTGTCAAGGCGGCCGTTACTGATTTTGGATGGCCATCCGAGAAGATTTTCAAGGGGGGGTTGCGCAATGCTGTGCAGTCGCTTTCGGTCTCAGCCAGTCCGCAAATTCTGTTTGTCGATTTGTCCGAGGTCGGTGATCCGCTGAACGAAATCAATGCGCTCGCCGAAGTCACCGAGCCCGGCACGTCCGTCATAGCCGTAGGGCATATTAACGATGTGCGCCTCTATCGTGACCTCGTATCGAGCGGGATTCACGACTATATGCTCAAGCCGTGCAATATCGACCATGTGCGTGATTCCTTCGCTAATGCGCAATCAGCACTGTTCGCTGCCAAGCAGGCAGATAATAGTGTTGAGCAGCCGCATTTGATGACTGCTATCATCGGTGTACGTGGCGGCGTGGGCGCATCAACGCTCGCAACTGCAATGGCATATCAACTCAGCCAGGTTCACGACCGTACGACTGCGCTCCTCGATCTTGATATCTATTTCGGCACCGGTGCACTTGGGCTCGATATTGAACCTGGGCGAGGACTGACCGACGCAATCGACAATCCCAGCCGGATTGACGGATTGTTTATCGAGCGGGCCATGGTCAAGGCCAATGACAAATTATCTGTGCTTTCCTCGGAAGCACCCATCAATCAGTCTATTCACACCGATGGCAGCGCATTTTACCAGCTTCAGGAGGAGATGCGCGCCGCCTTTGAGTGTACCGTGGTTGATTTGCCTCGCGATATGCTTGTTCAGCATCCGCATCTAATCGCTGATGTGCAGACCACTATCTTGCTGTGCGAATTGACCTTGGCAGGCGCGCGCGACATAATCCGGATGCTGTCCTGGCTGAAATCAAACGCCCCCACCAGCGAGATTCTTGTTGTGGCAAGTCGCGTAGATACAAAGACCGGCTCTGAAATACATCGCAAGGATTTTGAAAAATCGATCGAGCACAGCATCGACTTTGTTATCCCCTATGACGCCAAAATCATGCATCAGGCCGCAAAACTCGGCAAGCCTGTGGTTGAAGCCGCCCGAGGGAGCAAAGTGTCGCTGATGATTGCGCAGATTACCAAACGGGTGATCGACCGCGAAAGCACCGGCGACGCAAAAGATGCAAATGCCCAAACGGGAGCGCCTCAGACTGCTGCGTCTGAAAAAGGCAAATCCTTGTTTTCCAAGTTTGGCGATTTCAAGAAGCTGACCGC
>JAGWQR010000215.1 GCA_028869975.1 Alphaproteobacteria bacterium
CGGGCGGCGTCACCAACGCGCTCAACATGCCGTCGCTCTCGGCTGAAGAAGCGCCCAAATTGAAGCCCTATATGGCGCTGGCGGAAAAGCTGGGGTCGCTGGTCGGGCAACTGGCGCACGACAACCTTACGCAGATCGACATTGAGGTGGAAGGCGCCGCCGCACAGCTCAACATGAAGCCGATCACCGGCGCGGTGCTTGCTGGGCTGATGAAAGTCTATTCAGACACGGTGAATATGGTCAACGCGCCGTTCCTCGCCAAGGAGCGCGGGCTGGATGTGCGCGAAGTGCGCCATGACCGTGAGGGCACCTATCACACGCTGGTACGCGTGACGGTGAAAACCTCGGCGGGCAACCGCACCGTGGCGGGCACGCTGTTCGGCAATGCCGAACCACGCCTCGTTGAGCTGTTCGATGTGCAGGTGGAAGCGGACTTGAAGGGCGATATGATCTATATCGTCAATGAGGATGCGCCGGGCTTCATCGGGCGGCTGGGCACGACGCTGGGCGAGGCCGGGGTCAATATCGGCACCTTCCACCTCGGGCGGCAGGCTGCGGGCGGGGTTGCTGTGCTGCTGCTCTCGCTCGACAGCGCCGTGCCGGAAGCCACGCTGACGGCAATCAGTAAACTCCCTGGCGTCAAACGCGTCAAAGCCTTGAAGTTTTGAGCGGCACGGGGCAGGGGGGCGGCATGACTAACGGATTGCTCCCCTCCGGCCTGCACGACCGGCTGCCGCACGAAGCGGCGCGGCTTGATGCGATGCAGCGCGCGGCGATGGACGCGATTGCCGCACAGGGCTATCTGCGCGTGCAGCCGCCGCTCGCCGAGTTTGAGGACGAACTGGCCGGACGGCTGAAAGGCGCAGGGCGCACCGATCTCTTCCGCATCATCGATCCGGTCTCGGCGCGTACTCTGGCCCTGCGGCCCGATATTACCGCGCAGGTAAGCCGGATCGCCACCACGCGGATGGGCCATGCGTCGCGACCGCTGAGGCTGGCCTATGCGGGGCAAGTGCTCAAGCTCAAGGGCACGATGCTGCGTCCCGAGCGCGAACTCACGCAGATTGGGGCGGAGATTATCGGAAGTGATTCGGTTGCAGCAGCGGTCGAGATCGTTTCGGTCGGTGTGGCGGCTTTGCATGCGGCAGGTATACGCGACATAAGCCTTGATCTCACCATGCCTGATCTGGTGGATATGCTCAGTGCAGGACCGTTGCCGCTCGCGCCCGACAAAGTTGACGATGTGCGTGTCGCGCTCGATGCCAAGGA
>JAGWQR010000216.1 GCA_028869975.1 Alphaproteobacteria bacterium
ACGTGGCAGAGGCCATTGCGGCAAACCCACCATCAAGATCAGCGCGCCGAGCGCAATAATCTGCAAGGTCGTTTTCCACTTGGCGAGCGCACTCACCGGGACGGAGACACGCAATCCGGCCAGAAATTCACGCAAGCCCGACACCGCTATTTCACGCAGCAAAATCACCAGCGCAGGTATCACATGCACTCCCGCAATCGCGCCCTTCGCCACCAGCATCAGAATCACCGCCGCAACCATGATCTTATCGGCAATCGGATCAAGAAAGATACCGAGCTTCGACACTGTCCCCTGCGCGCGCGCCAAATAACCGTCAAAATAATCCGTGATTCCCATCAAACTATACAGACCGAATGCGATCAGATAACCCCATTGATCGCGCGGCTCCCACATGAACCAGACGAGCAATGGCACCATAACGATGCGAGAAAGCGTCAGCAGATTGGGCAGGGCGCGCATAGACTATTTTAGACCATAAACTTGATGACGAGCGAGGCAAAGCCGAGGAATGCGCCAAAGCCGACTGTGTCTGTAACCCAAGTCACGAACACGGTCGAGACAACTGCCGGATCAACCTTCATGCGTTGCAGCCCGAGCGGGATGAGAATGCCCGCGATGCCCGCCGCCAGTGCATCGGTCATCCAGCCTGCCATCAGCACGCCACCGAGCACCAGGTTATGATACCAGGCCGCGCAGCCAACCAGCATGACCAGACCCAGCCCGAAACCATTGGCGAGCGCGATCATGAACTCGCGCCCAATCATCCGCATTGTGTTCGATGAAGTGAGCTGGTTGGTTGCGAGCGCGCGCACCACAACGGCCATCGTCTGTGTGCCTGCATTGCCGCCCATGCCAGATACAATCCCCATAAGTGCGGATAGCGCAACAAATTGCTGGATGGTCGAGCCGAAAATAACTGGCATGATTGCAGCCGCGACTGCTGTGAGCAGATTGATGAACAGCCACCACATGCGTGACTTAATCGTCATCAGGATCGGTTCGTTGATATCGCCATCGCCCGCCCCCGCGAGCTTGAGGATATCTTCTCCAGCCTCTTCCTGAATGACATGTACCACGTCATCGACGGTAATCATCCCGATCAGCCGCCCGTTCGTGTCAACCACAGCCGCTGAAATCAACGCATATTTCTGGAAGAGCAATGCGATCTCTTCCTGATCCATATCGACCGGGATCAGTGTCTGTTCGCGTTTCATAACATCTGCAATGGCGATGCTGCGCGGCGTGCGTAAAATCCAGGAGAGCTGGCAGGTGCCTATCGGCTTGTGGGTTGGATCAACGACAAAGATTTCCCAGAAATCGGTCGTCAAATCCTGATTATCACGCAGATAGTCGATGGTCTGACCCACGCTCCAGTGCGCGGGCACCGCCACCAGATCCCGCTGCATCATTCGCCCGGCAGAGTCTTCCGGGTAGCTTAAGCCTTCTTCGATCGCGGCGCGTTCATCAGGCGGCAGTGCGCGCAGCACCGCGCGCTGCTCATCCTCATCCAGATCCTCAATAATGGCAACCGCATCGTCGGTCTCCATCTCTGAAGCAAGTTCGGCAACTTCCGCCGGCTCGTAAGTATCGATCAGCCCTTCACGGACATGTTCGTTCATTTCGGCGAGCACGTCGCCGTCGATCAGGTCATCAATCGCATCGGTGAGCGCCTTGCGTTGATCGGCGGGCGTCAACTCGATAAGATCAGCAATGTCTGCGGGATGAAGCGGAGAAACCAGTTCACGTGCCTTTTCGGGGCGCCCAGCCTCCACCTCGGCAATCACTTCATCAACAAAGGCCGCTGTCAGCCGGTTTTCATCATCATGATGGGCCAAAATCTGAGAAGATTCGACTGACAATGCATCGCGCAGATCTTCCGTCATGGGGGTCGCCTTTCCGGGTAGCGCGTTGAGTCGCCCTCCCCTAGCCCGCGCGCTACTTGATTTCAATCTGAAGACTGCGCCTGCACCATACGCCAAGGCAGCGTTTCGCCCGCATGAAAGGGAATGAAGCTTCCCGCTGCTGTCTCGATCCTATCCGGCACCGCCTGTCCTGCGTGCTCAAGCATGATCTGACCAGTATTGAGCGGCAGCCCGTAAAATTGTGCGCCACGCACCGAGAGAAATGCCTCCAGCCGATCAAGCGCACCCAGTTGATGGAACAGCGCAGCATAGCTTTCCACCGCATAGGGTGCGTTGAATATGCCCGCGCACCCGCACGCCGATTCCTTTGCACCCACCAGATGTGGCGCTGTATCGGTGCCGGCAAAGAATTTGGGTGAACCAGATGTCGCAGCGCGGCACAACGCCAGGCGATGCACTTCTCGTTTGGCGACCGGCAAACAATAGGCGTGTGGGCGCAATCCCCCCTGAAACAGAGCGTTGCGGTTGATCCAGAGATGATGTGGGGTGATCGTCGCGGCAAGAGTAGCCGGCGCACTTTCCACAAACTCCACAGCCTGTCTAGTTGTGATATGCTCGAGCACGATTTTGAGCGCCGGGAAGTGCTGCATGAGCGGCGCCAGCACGCGTTCGATAAACACTGCCTCGCGATCAAATATATCCACGTCCCGGTCGGTCACTTCGCCGTGGACGAGCAGCGGCATCCCAATCGCCTGCATTCGCTCCAGCGCCGCTGAAATGTTGTTCACATCAGAAACCCCCGCCGCCGCATTGGTGGTCGCGTGTGCAGGATAAAGTTTCGCCGCCGTATAGACGCCCCGTTCATAGCCGGTGACGAGATCATTCGGATCACTGCGGTCTGTCAGGTAGCAGGTCATCAGCGGCGTAAAGCTCATACCTTCCGGTATACAAGCCATGACTCGCGCATGATAAGCCTGCGCATTCGCAACACATGTTACCGGTGGCGCCAGATTGGGCATGATGATCGCGCGGGCAAACTGGCGTGCAGTAAATGGTGCCACCGCTCTCAAAATATCACCATCGCGCAAATGGACATGCCAGTCGTCAGGCGCACGAATGGACAGATTTTGCGTCAACAGTCGCTCCTAGAAGGCGAGCCGCACGCCGCCATTGACACCATGTTCACTCAAATCCTTGCGGATGGTGCCCTGATAACCAAAGAAGAGCACGCCATCCTGCGCTGCCTGATAGTTGATCCCGAAATTGATATCCGCTTCACCGCGCGGCGCATCCGGTGAAGTAACCGTGAAGGGAGATGCATAGCTGGTTTGCCCTGTATATGTTGGATCCCCCACGAATGTTCCGGTAATCAGGTTGGTGACATTGTTGCCGCTCAGATCATACCGATAATTGGCACGCACGAAGGGTTGAAGACTGCCCGAGCGCACTGCCGCATCCAAGCCAAGCAGCACGTCAGTCCGGTTCGCATTAATGCTGCCCACAGCTAGATTGGCTGCGTATGCGCCCGTTTCAAGGAAGCTGCTAATGTTGCCCTTGGTCATATCGAGGCCGACAAAAGGCCTCAACTTCAGGGATTCGCCGCCCATGTCATAACCCAATGTGCTGGTTGCCGTCATCGCATGACCATGCGTATCACCTTGCGCGACCGCAAAAACCGCGCTTTCATTCATGGTACGGGTCGCGTGAACAGTTTCAAACTGATAGCTTAGCACAAGGTCGAGGCTAGCACGCGCCGCGCGCCCAATGTTTAGCCGACCATAGCCGCCAAGTTGGTAGCCCAGATCATGCCCGCTCATGCCAACATTACCGTAGGCAGTTGTAGTGCCGAACGTGTTCAGTGCGGCGTTTGTCGCCACCACGGGAATGCCGTTGCCATAACCATAATTGATGCCGTCATCCTCATAACCCAGCGAAGCACCGAGCAGAAAACGGTCATTGCCGATGTCATAGCCGAATTGTGAACCAATATTGCTGAAAGAACTGACAGCACCGGTGGCACTCGCGCCATCAAAACCACCAAAAGCCTGCGCCCATGCGCCGGTGGAAACTTCATCGTCAACATGCAATTCATTGAGACGCTGCTCCACAAAGCGCGCAAAATTATTGGCTTGATCGCGCATCCCTGTGGCATAGGCGCCATAGCCTTCCGGGCTCATCTGCTCGAAGAGTGATTGCGCTTGCGGGATCGAAAGGCCGTTTACCTCGCCGACAAGTGTTGCCGCCGTACTGCTGGCATTGGTTGCGGCGAAATTGGCAACACCCTGGAACCCGGTGGCCACGGCCAGCATATTCGGTGTGGCATTTCCGTCATTGATGCCCTTCGCATAGAGATTGCCGGTATAATTCGGCGCATAGGTCAGAAGTACGGTGTTGCCCGAAATACTCTCGGTAAAGGTTTCAAACGCAGTCACATTGCCGGTCAAAGTTGTGAAATTGCCGGTTAACCCTCCATTCGCGGTGATAATCGTGAAGGTCGAATTTGGCGTATAATATCCGGCGACAGGAACCACATTCAGCGTGCCCGCTAGGGTTACTTTCCCGGTGGCAACAAGTTGCCCGTAGCTGACACCTTGGAGCGAAGTGCCACTGGTCAATGTCTCCGAATAAGTGCCCGCTGCAGATTGCGTGAAATTTCCGTTGAGCTGAACCAGCGCCGGTGTAGTGGATGCAGGGATCGTGCCTGGAGAAAACAATCCGGTATTCGTGATATTGCCGTAGATGACGGAGCCGGCCGCTGTCATCGTGCCATTATTGGTTATTGTCAGCAGATCGCTGCCATTGGTAATTGCACCATAAAATGAACCACCGACATCATTCAGGAAAGTATTGGTGGTCGCCGCATAACCGGGTGCCGCCGTCTGTGTATAATTTCCGGTCCAGATTCCGGTGTTGTCTATCGCTGTGTTACCTGTCGCAGTCACATTGCCGGTGATGCCGTAAACGGCGTTGGCATTGTTGAGCGTATTCACCTGCCCGGCCGTGCTGGTGCCGAAAACAATGTTACCGAGCACCGCGCTGGTCGCCGAAGCTGTATTGTTGAATGTGCCGTTCGCGCCAAACTGAACCAGCGTGGAGCCGGTCACGGTGCTCAGGCTGCCATTATTGGTGAGCGTGCCGTTATCTCCAAAGACGATTGCCGACCCCGGCAGTGTCGTCGCCAGCCCCGAATTGATGATGGTAATGCTGCCTGCATTCGTCAGGCTGCTGTTGTTCCCCAGAACCACATCATTCACCTGCCCGGTCGTGGTGGTCACGGCGGAGCCAGTGATATAGCCGTTGTTGGTGATCGTACTGCTGTTACCGACTTGAACGGCGGTGTAGGTTTGCGTTGGATCGGTCGGCGGCGTCGGGACAATGCTGGTTGTGGCATCAACCGTAGTTACTGTGCTGCTGTCACCGACCTGGATCGGTGATGTTACTGAAGCGCCGCTGGAGACCGTAACCGACTGGTTGCCGCTGGTCGTCGTATACCCCGCGCCAGTGCCCGAACAGGTGATGGTGGCGCCACTCGCCGCGCATTGCGCCAGAGCCTGATGCGCAACCCCCGCGGCCATCAGACTTGCGAATGAAAATTTCAGAAACAATCGGGCTTGGACAGAATTCATCTTCACACTTTCACTCGGGCGTATCTAATGCTCCCTGCCGATTAGAAGCTTAAGCGCTACGCGGCAAGCCGGATTTACGCTCAAGTGTTGCTCGCGCACTATCAATAGCGCGCCGCAACGAAATAAAGCCCGTCTGGCGGCGCGTTCAGGCCGAGTGCGGCGCGGTCTTTAGCCGCAAGTGCCGTTGCCAAATCGTCCGCCGACCAACTTGCGCGCCCGACCAGCATCAGGCACCCCACCATTGAACGCACCTGATGATGCAGGAAGGAGCGCGCGCGCGCCGAAATGATAATTTCATCACCGTATCGGGCCACATCAAACTGATCGAGCGTCTTGACCGGGCTTGCCGCCTGACAATGCACCGAGCGGAAGGTGGTGAAATCATGCTGCCCGACCAGGGATTGCGCGGCTGCCTGCATGGCCCCGGCATCGAGCGGTTGCGGCACGACCCAGGCTAGTCCCTTGTCGAAGGTCAACGGCGCGCGCCGGTTGACGATACGATATTCATAGGCGCGCTCAATGCAGGAAAAGCGCGCGTGCCACTCCGTATCAACCGCCGCACACGCCAGAATTGCCACCGGCGCGGGGCGCAGATGCGCGTTTAAGGCCTGCATCAGCCGGAACGGTGTGATCGTCTTGGCAATATCCACATGCGCCACCATCGCGCGAGCATGAACCCCGGCATCGGTGCGCCCGGCGGCATAAACGGTCACGGTCTCGCCAGTTACCGCGAAGGCGGCCGCCTCCAGCGCCTCCTGCACGCTCGGCCCATGGCTCTGCCGCTGCCAGCCCATGAATGGTCGCCCATCATACTCTATGCTGAGCCGGAAGCGGGTCATGTCAGGATCGTGCCCATGGGGATGGGGAAGCCGCGCAGGAAATCAATGACATCCATCGGTTTGCCACCTGCACGCTGCACGATGCGCGGGTGAATCGCCCCGGCACCACAGCCGATGGAGAAGTGATTATCGGTCACTTGACCTGTCGGCGAACTGGCATCTGTGGATATTGTCGCGGACAATATCCGCACCCGCTCGCCATCCACTTCAAGCCAGGCCAGCGGATGAAAGGCGCGTATCTGCCGCTCAATCTGCTCCGCGTCCTGTGAGAAGTCGATCCTGGATTCGGCCTTGTCGAGCTTGGCGGCATAGGTGACGCTGCCCTCTGGTTGCGGTACCGGCGGATATGCTACTGGATTAGCCAGCACCCGCACCAGCAATTCCGCACCGCGCCGGGCAAGCAGGTCAGTCAGGGTGACCGCATCATGATTGCCTATCGCCACCTCATCCTTCGCCAGCATCGCACCCGTATCCAGCCCCGCCTCCATCTGCATGATCGTGACGCCGGTTGCCTCATCGCCGGCCAGAATCGCGCGCTGGATTGGCGCCGCGCCGCGCCAGCGCGGCAGCAGCGAGGCATGGACATTGATGCAACCATGCTTGGGCGCATCCAGAATCACCTGCGGGAGGATGAGGCCATAGGCGGCAATCACCGCAATATCGGCACCAAGGGCAGCAAAACGCGCCTGTTCTTCCGCTGTTTTGAGTGATGTCGGCGACAGAAGCGGTAGCCCTGCCACTTCTGCAGCGCGTTGCACCGCCGTCGGGAGCAACCCCTTCCCTCGCCCGGCACGACGCGGTGGCTGTGTATAAACCGCCACAATCTCATGCCCGAAAGCGATAAGCGCCTGCAAGCTTGGCACGGCAAAATCGGGGGAGCCCATAAAAATTATCCGCATGGAGGCCTTCAAGCGCGTGACAAGCCAATGCGCAAGCCCCAATAAGCGCAACCATGTCATCGCCCGAACTTGAAGCGCTGATTCAGGCGCTCGCGCATCTGCCGGGATTAGGGCCGCGCTCGGCGCGCCGCGTGGTGTTGCATCTGTTGCGCAAGCGCGAAACCAGGCTGGTGCCGCTGCTCAAGGCGCTTGAGCGGGTGAATGGCGCGCTCGCTGCCTGCCCCACTTGCGGCAATATCGACACCCGCACACCCTGCTCGATCTGCGCCGATCCGCGCCGCGATGCCCGATCCTTATGCGTGGTCGAGGATGTGTCCGATCTCTGGGCCCTCGAGCGCGCGCACCTGTTTCCCGGCCGCTATCATGTGCTGGGCGGGCGGCTTTCGGCGCTTGATGGTGTTGGGCCTGACGATCTCAACATTGCTGCTCTGGTCAGCCGGATTGCCGCAGGCGGGGTGGATGAGGTCGTGCTGGCAATGAACGCGACGCTCGAGGGGCAAACCACCGCGCATTATATCGCCGAGCAGATCGAACATTTCCCGGTGCGGCTCACCCAGCTCGCGCATGGCCTGCCAGTGGGTGGCGAGCTTGATTATCTCGATGATGGCACACTGGCGCAGGCGTTGCGCGCGCGGCGGCCGATCGGGTGATTCGCCTTATACCAGCCGCGATTGTTTCAATGCCGCCTCGATAAAGCTCGCGAACAGCGGGTGCGGATCGAACGGTTTCGATTTCAGCTCGGGGTGGAACTGCACGCCCACGAACCAGGGATGATCGGGCCGCTCGACAATTTCGGGCAGCGCACCGTCGGGTGACATGCCCGAGAAATTGAGCCCCGCCGCCTCCAGTCGCCCTTTATAGGCGGTGTTGACCTCATAACGATGGCGGTGGCGCTCGGAAATGTCTTTCGCGCCATAAATGCTCGCAATATGGCTGTTTGCGCCAAGTTTGGCCGGATAAGCGCCCAGCCGCATCGTCCCGCCCATGTCACCATCCGCTACGCGCTGCTCAAGCAGACCTTCCGCCGTCATCCATTCGGTGATGAGGCCAATGACAGGCTCGTCCGTGGTGCCGAATTCTGTGGAGGACGCCGCAGCGATCCCCGCCTGATGCCGCGCCGCCTCGATGCACGCCATCTGCATCCCGAAACAGATGCCGAAATAGGGGATGTTGCGCTCGCGAGCAAAGCGGATCGCCGCGATTTTGCCTTCCGCGCCGCGCTCCCCGAACGCGCCGGGGACGAGAATGGCGTGAAGCGGCTCCAGCCGCGCTGTTACATCCGCCTCGTCCGCAGACTCAAACAATTCGGCGTCGATCCACTCGATATTGACCTTGACCCGGTGGGCAATCCCGCCATGCACCAGCGCCTCGTTGAGCGATTTATACGCATCCGGCAGCCCGACATATTTGCCCACCACGCCGATTGTCACTTCGCCTTCGGGATGGTGCAGCGCATCGACGATATGCTCCCAGCGGCGCAGATCGGGCGCGAGGCCCGGCGTAATCCCGAACGCGCGCAACACCTCGAAATCAAGATTCTCGGCATGATATTGCAGCGGCACTTCATAGATTGATTTGGCATCAAGCGCGGGGATCACCGCTTCCTTGCGGACATTGCAAAAGGCAGCAATTTTGGCGCGCTCACTTGCCGGAAGCGGATGCTCGCACCGGCAAACAAGTATATCAGGTTGCACGCCAAGCGCGGTGAGTTCTTTTACACTATGCTGCGTCGGCTTGGTTTTGAGTTCACCCGCCGCCGCGATATACGGCACCAATGTCACATGCACGAACACGCTCTGGTCACGGCCCAGATCGTTGCGCAACTGGCGGATCGCCTCGATGAACGGGAGCGATTCGATGTCGCCCACCGTGCCGCCAATCTCGCACAGCACAAAATCGAGGCCGTCGATGTCACTTTGCGCAAATTCCTTGATCGCATTGGTAACATGTGGAATCACCTGCACGGTCGCACCCAGATAGTCGCCACGCCGCTCGCGCGTGATGATCTGCTGGTAGATGCGCCCCGAAGTCACATTGTCTGACTGGCGCGCAGGTACGCCGGTAAAGCGCTCATAATGGCCGAGATCGAGATCGGTCTCTGCACCGTCATCGGTTACGAAAACTTCGCCATGCTGATAGGGCGACATCGTGCCGGGATCGACATTGAGATAGGGATCGAATTTCCGGATACGGACCTTGTAGCCCCGCGCCTGCAACAGCGCCGCAAGCGATGCCGCCATCAAACCTTTGCCGAGCGAGGAGACCACGCCGCCGGTGATAAAAATGAACCGCGCCATGGGAGTCGGGGCTTAAGCGTGCGCACCCCGATTCGGCAAGAGGGCATGCACGATGACTCGCAAATAAATCCCGTTATTGGGCCGAACTGCCGTTCGCCGGGGCATCAAGCGACGGCGGCGCTATCGTTGATGGCTTGAATGCAGGCGGAACTGCGGCAGTGGTGCCATTGTCCGCCGGCGATGTCTTGTTCGCCGATTCTTTCGGTGCCGTTGCCGGGGAATGTGCTGTTTTCTGGGAAGGAACGCCCCGTGCCAAGCCACGCGTATCCGCTGCGTTGTGCGTGTTGTCTTGCGTAACCTTTTGCCTGGCTTCGGCCTGCGGCTGTGACGGCGCGGTTTGAGGCGCGGTCGGCGGCATGAGTGCAGGTGCGGCCTGTGGTGTTCCCCCGCCAGGCGCAAGCGCCGACAAGGGATCGTTCGGATTTGTCGGCGCAGGGGCCTGAGTCTGCGCAGGTGCCGGCGCCGATTTCAGCGTAGTATCAAGCGTGGTCGAGGCGCGGGTATGCGCCACCAGTCCGGCCAGCACGATCGAGAGAATGATAAAGATGCCCGCCAGAATCGCAGTTGTTCGCGTGAGGAAGTCCGCCGCGCCGCGCGCCGACATCAGCCCCGCCGGCGAGCCGCCACTACCGAATCCACCGCCTTCCGAGCGCTGCATCAAAATCACCCCGACCAGCGCCAGCGCCACCACAATCTGAACCGCAACCAGAAACGTAATCATGCCAATATCCTGTTTGCCTGCCATTTAGGTGCGCAGTGCGCATTGTGCAAGGCCCGGTTGTGCCGTGCCGGTTATACTGGTCGTGCCGGCATTGCCGGACGCGCAATCAGGCACACCCGGCCATAGACCTATGTCCAGCCCTTCGTCCGGTTGTCCATCTTGCAGAACATCTGGCAGTTGGCGGCAATCGTCTTGCCGCCCGAATCCAGTCGAGCGCATAAGCAGGCCCGCCAACCTTCGGATACCAGCGCTTGGCATCCGCCAGCCAGGGGCCGGTGTAAATCGCGTTGCGCAATTCCTGATC
>JAGWQR010000217.1 GCA_028869975.1 Alphaproteobacteria bacterium
GGTCTCGGCGGCAAAGCCGATCAGCAGCTTCGGGCGTTGCAGCGATTGCGCGAGGCTGGCCAAAATGTCAGGGTTCTCGATGAGGGCGAGGGCTGGAGGCACGCCCGATCCGTCCTTCTTGATCTTGGTGGGCGCAGCGTCTGCCCGCCAGTCCGCCACCGCCGCGACCATGATTGCAACATCGCACGGGCGCGCCGCCTCCACCGCTGCCGCCATCTCACGCGCACTCTCCACATCGATCCGCGTCACACCGGGGGGCGTTTCGAGCGCCACTGGCCCCGCCACCAGGGTCACCTGCGCGCCCAGCGCCGCACAGGCCGCCGCCAGCGCAAACCCCTGCTGACCCGACGAGCGGTTGGCAATATAGCGCACCGGATCAATCGGCTCATGCGTTGGCCCGGCGGTGATGAGGATGTGCCTGCCCGTCATCAGTTGCGTGCGCCTCAACTGCGCGTCAATCGCCCCCAAAATCGCCGCCTCATCCGGCAGCCTTCCGGGGCCATATTCACCGCACGCCATCTCGCCCTCAGCGGGCGGCAACACGGTAATCCCATCACCTTTCAGCACCGCGACATTGCGCTGCGTGGCCGGGTGCAGCCACATCCGCACATTCATGGCGGGCGCAACGAGCACCGGCTTGTCGGTGGCGAGCAGCAGCGTCGTCGCGAGATCATCGGCGATTCCGCAAGCCATCCTCGCGATGATATTGGCGGTGGCGGGCGCGACCACAATCAGATCGGCCTGACGCGAAAGCTGGATATGCCCCATTTCGACCTCATCCTTGAGGTCGAACAAGTCGGTATAAACCTTATCCTCGCTCAATGCGGCGAGGCTCAAGGGCGTCACGAACTTCTGCGCGCTGGCGGTGAGCACGCAGCGCACTTGATAGCCCGCCTTCCGACACGCGCGCACCAGCGCGGCAGCTTTATAGGCGGCAATCCCGCCGGAAATGATAAGGAGGATGCGTTGCCCAGTCACAAGCGCGATATGGCGCGCGTGTGGCGAAATGTCGAGTATATGAAAAGATTTGTTCATCTGCGGTGCGGCTGCCGCGTGCCAGAAACCAATGGACGAGACCGCGCTTTCGGCATATGATCCGGCTACACATAAGATGAGGATTTGTCCAACGGGGTTGGCGGTTCCGGCACGTGCGCACACGTCATAAAATATGGTGAGCCCAGCTGGATTCGAACCAGCGACCTACTGATTAAAAGCGAACCTATTTGGTTTCTCAGGGTATTTCAGGGAGACCCATATAGACCCCTCAAACCCGCCAAATACCTTGCTTTTTTGGCATTTTCGCGTATCATCGCTTCTCAGGCAAAATCAGCCTAGCGGAAGGGCCCTGCTGCCCAAGATTTCGATCCGAGCGAGTTTCTATGCGAAGAATATTGACCGTCAAAGCGATTAAAGCACTCAAACCAGCCGAGCCGAACAAGCGCTACGATGTTGCGGATGCCATTGTGCCGGGGTTCGGCGTCAGGGTCAATGACAAGGGCCGCAAGACCTATATCGTTACCTCGCGCTTTCCGGGAAAGCCCCACTCCACGCGGCGACTGATTGCGGATGTCCGTGCAATGGATTTGATCAAGGCGTGCGATCAGGCGCGGGCCTGGTTGCTTGAAGCCAAAGGCGGTGTGGCTCCCCCGACGGTCAAACAGCGTATGCCGCCGCAGACCAACAAAGGCGAGACCTTCGCCAAAGTTGCCGAGCGCTTTCTCGGGCAGCATGTCATCCCCAATAAACTGCGCTCGGCTCTGGAGATTGAGCGGGTCATCAATCGCGAATTATTGCCGCGCTGGGGAAAGCGCGAGTTTATCAGTATCCGTCGGCGTGATGTTGCCCGTTTGCTGGACGATGTCGAAAACCGGGGCGCGCCGGTGCAAGCCGAC
>JAGWQR010000218.1 GCA_028869975.1 Alphaproteobacteria bacterium
CACCGGCGCCGCACCGATCGAAATGCGCTTGCCGGTCAGCCACGGGAAGGCTTCATTGGAGAGGTCGGCATCGGTGACGGCTGCGAGCACGTCGCGCGCCCTCGGTCCGGCGAGCACAAGCACGCCCATCGCCGTCGTCAGCCGCTCGAAACTGACCGAGCCATCCTTGGGCAGCGCCTTTTTGAGATAGTCATGGTCGTGGCGCTCGAACGCCCCGGCTGAAACGAGATAATAACGCTGCGGCGCCTGCTTATATACGGTAAATTCGCTGCGCACCCCGCCCTTGCTGGTCAGCAGATACGAAAGCGTGACACGGCCTGTTTTCTTGGGCACGGCATTGGTCAGCAGGCCGTCGAGCCACGCCTCTGCTCCCGTCCCCGAAATCTCACACTTGGCGAACGCACTCATGTCCTGCAGGCCCACATGCGCGGTCACGTGGCGCACCTCATTGCCGACATGCTCGAAATAGTTGGAACGGCGGAAAGACCATTTTTCGCGCACCGGCTCGCCTTCCACCAGCGGGTGGTTGTGGTTGAGCAGCACGTCGGGCCTGTCGAGGTCCGCCTCGCGCAATTCATAACCCGGCGGCGCAAACCAGTTGGGCCGCTCCCAGCCGAAAACACTGCCGAACACCGCGCCCAAATCCTTCATGCGCGAATAGCAGGGTGTCTGGCGCAGCGGGCGCGCGGCCTCACGCTCCTCGTCCGGATAATGGAGCGTGAAGACCTTGGCATAGGCTTCCTCATTCTTTTCAATCAGATAGCCGCGCCCCGCATAATCGCCGAACCGACGTGGATCGACGCCCATCATGTCGATGCTCGGCTCGCCTTCAACAATCCAGTGCGCCAACTGCCAGCCCGCACCGCCTGCCGCGGTAATCCCGAAGCTGTGCCCTTCATTGAGCCAGAAATTCTTCAATCCCCAGGCCGGGCCGACAATCGGCGAGCCATCGGGCGTATACGCAATCGCGCCGTTGTAGATTTTCTTGATGCCGACCTCGCCGAACGCGGGCACGCGCTCGATGGCGGTCATGATATACGGCTCAAGTCGTTCAAGGTCATCGGGGAAAAGCTCATATTCGCTGTTGTGCGCAGGGCCATCCCTGTAGCAGGCCGGCGCGCCCACCTCATACGGGCCGAGCAGCAGCCCACCCGCTTCTTCGCGCATATACCAGCTTGAGTCGCTCTCGCGCAGCACGCCCATTTCGGGCAGACCCTTGGCGCGGCGCTCCATGATCACCGGATGCTGATCGGTGACGATATACTGATGCTCGACCGGGATAACCGGCACATCCAGCCCGACCATCGCCCCGGTCTGGCGCGCGAAATTGCCGGTCGCGGACACAACATGCTCGCAGGTAATATCGCCCTGATCGGTATGCACAACCCATTCGACATTGGGTTGCTGGGTGATGCCGGTGACGTTGGTGTTGCGGTAGATGGTGCCCCCAAGCTGACGCGCGCCTTTGGCCAGCGCCTGGGTCAGATCGGCGGGCTGGATATAGCCATCCGCCTTGTGCTGGATCGCGCCGAGAATGCCGTGCGTCTCGCACAGCGGCCAGATGTCTTTCACCTGATCGGGGGTGAGGAAATCAACGTCCACACCAATCGTTCGCGCCACACCCGCATAATAATGATATTCATCCATCCGGTCTGCCGTGCGCGCCAGCCGGATGTTCGAGACGCGCGAGAAGCCCACATTAAGCTCGGTTTCCGCCTCCAGCGCGGGGTAGAGATCGACCGAATACTGGTGCAGCTTGCCGACCGAATAGCTCAGGTTGAAGAGCGGCAACAGCCCCGCCGCATGCCAGGTTGAACCACTGGTCAGCTCCTTGCGCTCGATCAGCACCACGTCCGACCAGCCCATTTTGGCAAGATGGTAAAGCGTACTGACGCCAACCACACCGCCACCGATAACCACCACCCGCGCGTGCGTTTTCATGCCCTTCTCACCTTCATCCTGGCTGTTCCAAAAGTCTTTATGCCAGCAGTTTCATCGCGCGAATATTACCACACTCATCATTAGAAAAATTCATGTATACAATTAAAATTCATTATTTTATAAAAATGGCTTAAATCTGCCGTTTCATCAGGAATTTTGTGCAGATCTGCTCTACGTTTCTGCGTGCAATGCACGGCAAAAGCTTGCAGCTTAGGCACTATTCGGGCAGCATCCGCATCAAGCCAAACTTAGAACGGCGCTTTCATGAGGAGGTCATCATGTCGCATATAGCTCAATGTGCATCCGTGTTGCGGAAACAACGGTTTTCCAGTCTCCTTGGCACGAGCTGTGCCCTTGTCGCACTGGCTCTGCCAATCGTACCATCAGCCGTGCAGGCGCAGTCCGATCAAAGCAGCGCCGCCCCGGCGGATATTGTTGTGACTGCACAGCGCCGCGAGCAAAGATTGCAGGATGTTGGCATCGCGGTCAGCGTTGTTGACCGCAAGGATATTGCAGCGCTCAATATCACGAATGCAACCGACATTGTGCGTGCGATCCCCAATCTGCGCTTTAACGCTTATGGCTCGTCACAGGTCGTTTTCAATATGCGCGGCGTCTCGCAGAACGACTATGGTGACCAGCAGGAACCACCCGTGGCCGTCTATCAGGATGACGCCTATGCCAGCTCGCTGACGACAGCGAGTTTTCCGATTTTTGATCTGGCGCGCGCCGAGGCATTGCGCGGCCCGCAGGGGACCTTGTTTGGTCGCAATGCGACAGGTGGTGCAGTGCAGTTCATCTCGAACCAGCCCACCAAGGATTTCACAGGTTACTTGACCGGCACCTATGGGCGCTTCAACCAGACAATTCTGGAAGGTGCGCTCTCTGGCCCGCTTGGGGATAATGTAACAGCGCGAATTGCCGGCCAGTACGACAAGGATGATGGCTATATCCAGGACATAACGCCAGGACAGCCCAATCGGGGTGCGGACAATCACTGGGCGCTGCGTGGTATTATCGCGTTTGAACCGAGCCCGGATTTCAAAGCCAAGCTAACTATGCGCTATGCCGAAGCCGATCATGAACGTCAGGCCGGCAACTATTCGCTCGCGCCAGCCTGCCCCAATGCACAATTTCAGGGCACATTCCTTCCCGCCAATCAGGTCTGCCAGTATTGGAACAATTACTTCGGCGCGTCCTATAATAACGGCGTCGCCGGTTCGACGGCGAACGGTTACACCAACCCTGCGATCACGCCCTCGCAGGGCGGCAATCCCTGGGCGACTGCGGGCACAGGCCCCGCCTATGTCGATCGTAAATTCTTTGGTGCAACCATGCGGTTCGACTTCAATTTCGGGAATTTGTCACTGGTCTCGATCAGCGATTACCAGCATCTGAACAAATACTATATAGAAGGTGGTGATGGCGTTCCCGAATTGCCCTATCAACCCGGTGTCGCACTCCCGCCATACACAACAGGGCCCTGTGCATCCCCGGCGCAGGCTGTGACCTGCTATGCCTCGGGCACGATTTTCTATCAGGGTGCCCACCTCGACCAATATACGCAGGAATTGCGCGCG
>JAGWQR010000219.1 GCA_028869975.1 Alphaproteobacteria bacterium
CTGGGGGTTGGCAAATCGACGCTGCACAAGTGGATTTCGCATTACCGCCCTGCCGATCCGAGCGCCGCACCGCAGGCTGATTTGGCTCGGGAGAACGAGCGGCTGCGCCTGGAGAACCGCGTACTGAAGGAGGAGAGGGACATTTTAAAAAAGGCCACGCAGTTCTTCGCGAGCCAGCGGCCGTGAGGTTCGCCTTCGTGGAGAACTGGCGGCACGTATGGTCAGTGGGGACGATCTGCCGGGTGATGCAGGTTAGTGAGCGCGGCTATCGCTCATGGCGAACACGACCGATCAGCCAGCGCGAACGGACGGACATGACGGTGCTGGCGCATATTCGTGAGCAATACAGCCTCAGCAAGGGGGCCTACGGCAGGCCCCGCATGACCATGGAACTCAAGGAAGTCGGACTCGATGTTGGCGAACGTCGCGTGGGTCGCCTGATGAACATCAATGGCATACGCCCGGTTCGCACCCGCCGCCATAAAGTCACCACCGACAGCAGTCACTGCCTGGGCATAGCGCCCAACCTGTTGGGCGGGGATTTCCTGGCCGTGGCACCGAATCTCAAATGGGCAGGCGATATCAGCTATATCTGGACTAGCGAAGGCTGGCTCTACCTCGCCGTCGTCATTGATCTGTTCAGCCGACGCGTGGTTGGCTGGGCTGTCAGCGACCGGATGAAGAAAGACTTGGCGATCCGTGCGCTCGATATGGCTGTACGCCTGCGTCAGCCGCCAATGGACTGCATTTTCCATTCGGATCGCGGCAGCCAATATTGCTCCTATGACTTCCAGAAGAAGCTGCAGGCCCACGGCCTGCTCCCCTCGATGTCGGGCAAGGGCAATTGCTACGACAACGCTGCGGTCGAGGCCTTCTTCAAATCCTTGAAAGCCGAGGTGCTCTGGCGGCAAATATGGCCCACACGCCGCCAGGCCGAGACTGCCATCTTCCAGTATATCAACGGCTTCTACATTCCGCGTAGGCGCCATTCATATCTCGGCGGCATCAGCCCGCTCGCATTCGAGGCCAAGGTGGCATAATGAGATGGGTGACCGGCACAAAACCGTTACAAGTCCATTCACTCTAAATGGCGCGCCGCGCGCGCCGATCCCGGTTACAGTCGGACGAGCGACCAGCGAGATCGCCAAAGCTAAGGACTCGTGCCCTGAAAAGCGGCGGAAATGGCTCTATTGCCCGTGCAGGCGGAAAGCCGGGGCCTGTCGGCTTTCACTAGCCTGCGCATTTTGTTTGTATCCGCCGATTCAGTGCACGGGCGGGGCCATCCTCGTCAAACGCCGCGCACTTGATGCGCCTGCCTTCAGGCGGGCGGGAAAGAGCGCGTCATCAGCCCCGCTCATTTAACCAAGGGGCGTTGCGGGGAACCTTTCCCGCAGAGGAGGGTGTGGAGGAGACCGAATTTGGGCTCCGACCGGGGAGGAAGCCTCCTCCCAAAATACGCTAGAATTGTAGGCCCTACGAATAATCTTGATTTCGTGGCGATTACGTGGCTCTCGACAAGGCCATTCGCAGGGAGTAAAAGTGAGACTAAGTCTTTGAAAAGTTTGGTGGACGCACTAGGGCTCGAACCTAGGACCCGCTGATTAAGAGTCAGCTGCTCTACCAACTGAGCTATGCGTCCACACAATCGACACTGGCAGCTTGGCTGCCGGGGTCGCCGCGCTAGCACGCTCTTTTGCAAACGGCAAGCGCCTATCCGCTTATTTCTTGCCCTGAGCACTCCCCCTTATCGGTGCAGACCGCCGCTGCCTTTGCAATCCCGTTCAAGTGCCATCAATATCCCCAGAATGGCCATCACCGTCATCATCGCCGTACCCCCAAATGAGATGAGCGGCAGCGGAATACCCACAACAGGGGCCATTCCGAGCACCATCATGATGTTTATGGACATGTAAAAGAACAATGTCGTTGACAAACCTGCCGCTGTAAGTCGCGCGAAGCGTCCGCGCGACTGACCTGCAATTTTGAAGCCCCATCGTATGATGTAGAGATAGGCGAAGATGATCGCCATGCCGCCGATCAGTCCCCATTCCTCTGCCATGGTTGCGAACACAAAATCGGTATGCCCCTCGGGCAGATAATCGAGATGGCTTTGCGATCCATTCATGAAACCCTTGCCGAATATTCCCCCCGAGCCGATTGCGATCTTCGACTGGGTGATATGATAGCCGGCACCAAGCGGATCACTTTCCGGATTCAGAAAAATTAGCACTCGCTTACGCTGATAATCATGCATGAAATGAAACGCAACAGGTGCCAGCAAGGTTAGCGCAGCACCACCGCCCAGAAACAGCCGCAACGGAACTCCCGCCATGAACATGACCGAGACAGCCCCCGCGACAACCATGAGCGCAGTACCAAGATCAGGTTGCGCCATAATCATCAGCGCTGGAATTCCGGCCATCAGCAACGCCGGCCAGATCGCACTCCCGCCACGGATCTCCCCCGCAGGTAGCAGATCATAAAAGCGCGCCACCGCGAGTACGATAAACAGTTTCAGAATTTCCGAGGGTTGTAGCCTGATGAACCCAAGATCCAGCCAGCGCCGGCTCCCCTTCGAAACCGCGCCGAGCAACTCGACACCAAATAGCATCACCACAATAATCAGAAAGCCAGGGAGCGCAACCTGCTTCCAGCGATCAACTGAAACGAGCGAAAGCAGAAGTGCTCCTGCA
>JAGWQR010000220.1 GCA_028869975.1 Alphaproteobacteria bacterium
TCACTGCCGCGCAGTTTCTTGCTCGCTTTGTCGAAAATGATACAAAATGGGCGCATCTCGACATTGCCGGTATGGCCTGGGCAAAAAAACCCACCCCGATCCGCGACAAGGGCGCGACCGGCTATGGCGTGCGGTTGCTCGATCGCTTTATCGCCGATAATTTTGAACACTGATGTCCACCCGCGCCGACTCCGACAAGCCCGATCCCGTTATTGAGAGCCGCGCGCAGCTCATTGAGGTTTTCGCAGGTGGTGAAAAGCCGCGCGACAAATGGCGGATCGGCACAGAGCATGAGAAATTCGTCTATCGCAAGGCGAATTTGCGAGCACCTGGTTATGATGAACCCGGCGGTATCCGTGATCTGCTGGTCGGTATGGAAAGGTTCGGCTGGGAACCGGTGTTTGAGGGTGATACAATCATCGCACTCAAAGGCGCTGATGGCGGCGTCAGCCTTGAACCCGCCGGTCAATTCGAGCTTTCCGGCGCGCCGCTCGATAATCTTCACCTCACCTGTTGCGAAACAGAGCGGCACCTCGCGGAGTGCAAGCTGGTCGGTGACGAGCTGGGACTCGGCTTTCTTGGCTTGGGATTCTGGCCTGATAAATCACGTGAAGAACTTCCCATAATGCCCAAAGGGCGTTATAAAATCATGCTCAACCATATGCCACGTGTCGGGCAGCTGGGGCTCGATATGATGCTGCGCACCTGCACGATCCAGACCAATCTCGATTACGCCTCCGAAGCGGACATGATCAAGAAATTCAGGGTCAGCCTCGCCTTGCAGCCGCTCGCAACCGCACTGTTCGCCAATTCGCCGTTCAGTGAAGGCAAACCCAACAGCTATCTCTCCTATCGCAGCCATATCTGGACCGATACCGATCCGGCGCGCACGGGAATGCTGCCGTTCGTGTTCGAAGATGGTTTCGGCTATGAGCGCTATGCTGATTATATGCTCGATGTGCCGATGTATTTTGTTTACCGGGACGGACAGTATATCGATGCCGCCGGCCTTGACTTCAAGGATTTTCTTAATGGAACACTTGAAGTTTTGCCCGGTGAGAAGCCCCGCCTTTCCGACTGGAACGATCATCTCTCTACCGCCTTTCCCGAAGTACGTTTGAAGTCTTTTCTCGAAATGCGCGGCGCGGATGGCGGGCGCTGGCGGCGGATATGCGCCCTGCCCGCCTTCTGGGTCGGACTGCTTTACGATCAGTCAGCGCTCGATGCCGCGTATGATCTGATTAAAGGCTGGTCGATCGAAGCGCAGCAAAAATTGCGCGATGATGTGCCGCGCCTCGGGCTTCGTGCCACGGCGCCCGATGGACGCCCCGTACGTGACATTGCCGGAGACGTGCTGGCCATCGCTACGGGTGGCTTGCGGGCACGCGCGCGCTTCAACTCTGCGGGCGACGATGAGAGCGGCTTCCTCCAGCCGCTGCGTGAGATTATACTCTCCGGCGAGACGCAGGCCGAACGGCTGCTCGCCCTCTATCATGGCCGCTGGGCGCGAGACATCCGCCATATTTATGATGAAATGAGCTATTGAGCGCCGCCAACCGATTCAGCGCCTATTCACGCCAATGCCAGCACTGCGGAATGCAAAGGAGATACTCATGCGTTGGATTGCAACTCTGACCCCATTTGTTATCACATTGAGTGCAGCGCCCGCCGGAGCCGCCACAATCGCGGATGTTCAGGCCCATTTGCGCGCGGTGACCACAATGACTGCACATTTTTCCCAAACCGACCGCAACGGCAAGACCTTATCGGGCACGCTCAAGCTCAAGCGGCCAGACCGGGTGCGGTTTTCGTATGAGAAGGGCTCGAATATCCTGATCGTTGCCAACGGTAAAACCTTTAATTTCATTGATTACGGTACGCGGCAGGTCTCTGCCTGGCCAGTCGGCAATTCGCCGCTGGCGGTGCTGCTTGATCCAGCGCGTGACATCAGCAAGGTGGCCCATATCGTTCCGGGCGCGGGCGCGGTGACCCTGGTTGAAGCGCGAGACGCCAGGCATCCCGAGTTCGGTACATTGACGCTGGCCTTCAGCGCTGATTCGCACGCACCGGGCGGACTCTCGCTTCAGGGCTGGGTGATTGATGATTCACAGGGCAACCGGACAGTGATTCATCTTGCGGATCAGGCTTATAATGTGCCCGTCTCCGATGAAGCGTTTTCCTGGCGCGATCCACGGACGATATTTCACAATCATTGACAGCTTGTTCATCTCCGCGTCATGTGTTCAAATGTAAAAATATGGTCATTCACGGTGCGGCGCTTGGGTTCCCCCCTGTTATCCCACGCTAGAGTTTACACCGGGAATGTCCAGCGTGAGAACGCTGGGTCGGCCCTCGCTCCCTGCCCCCGGAGCGGGGGCCTTTTGCTTGATTATTTTGGTTCCGTACCATAAGGCGTGCTATCCTTGTGCACGAAGCGGCTGTCTGCGGTGAACAGCATGTCAATGTCCGAATAACCGCCGCCGGTGCGCGTTCCGCCGCCCACCACGATGAACGCACAGTCCGCAGCGCTATCGTTGATGAGATGGTGGCCATTGGTATTGCCTTTGGGCCAGGCGGCGCAATCGCCTGCGCGCAGGACATGCCGCCCGTCATCTTCAATCAGCATCGCCTCGCCGGAAAGCATCACCAGAAATTCATCCTCACCATCGTGCCAGTGTCGCTGCGAAGACCAGGCACCGGGCTTGAGCACGCAGTGCGTTACGCCAAAGTCGGCCAGCCCCGTGACAGGTGCAAGGCGGCGATACCAACGCGCCTTGACTGGGACGTCGAACGGCGGCGGATAACCGGTCGTGTTGGCCTGTGGAATGGCATCAAGATTGATTTTGGGCATGGGTTGCTCTCTTTGCAAACGGACAGGAAACGTATAGGCGCATCGCATGGCCGCGACAATCGATCCTCTTGAGTTCGCCAAAGCGCTGATCGCCGCGCCATCAGTAACGCCTGCATCGGGCGCGGTGTTTGATGTGCTGGAGGCGGCACTTGCGCCGCTGGGCTTTGCGGTGCAGCGTTGGGTGATGCAGGACGTCGAGAATATGGTGGCGAGGCGCGGCACCGGCGCGCCACATTTGGCCTTTGCCGGGCATCTTGATGTCGTGCCCCCGGGTGAAGGCTGGGCGAGCGGTGCGTTCCAGCCCGAGGTGCGGGGCAATCTGCTCTATGGGCGCGGTGCGGTCGATATGAAATCATCGATTGCGGCGTTTGTTGCCGCGTGCGCGGACGAGTGCGCGCATGACGGAACGATCAGCCTGCTGATTACCGGAGATGAAGAAGGCGAGGCCGACCATGGCACACGCGAGATTATTGCGTATCTGCAACGTGAGAATTTTATCCCCGATCTGTGTCTGGTCGGCGAACCGACCTCGGTCAACCGGCTGGGGGATACAATCAAGATCGGGCGGCGCGGCAGCCTCAATGGCTGGATCATCGTGCCGGGCACGCAAGGCCATGTCGCCTATCCGCACCTTGCCGATAACCCCGCGCCCAAGCTGGTTCGCATTTTGGCGGCGCTCAACGATTGGGTGATTGATGCAGGCAACGCCTGGTTCCAGCCCTCCAATCTGGAGGTTACCGCGCTGGAAGCTGGCGGAAAAGCCGCCAATGTCATTCCCGCTGAAGCGCGCGCGCGAATCAGCATCCGTTTCAATGATGCGCATCAGGGGGCAGCGCTCCTCAACCATGTCACCGAAGTGGCGCAGGCAATAGCGCCGGACGCGCGGGTGGATAGCAAAGTGTATGGCGAGGCGTTCCTGACCCCGCCGGGTGAATTGAGCGCGCTGGTGAGCGCGGCTATCGAAGCGGAAACCGGTGTCCAACCCGAGCTTTCCACCACCGGCGGTACATCCGATGCGCGTTTCCTGAGTAAAATCTGCCCGGTTGTTGAATTCGGTCTGCCCAATGCGACGATGCACAAGGTCGATGAGGCGGTGACGGTCGCGGACATCGCAACCCTCACCCGCATCTATGCGCGTATCATCCGTGCGGCAGGTGCTCACGGGAACGGCGCATAATCAGGTAGAGCGCCCCGGCCCCGCCATGTTTGCCATGTGCAGGCCTGATCGCGGCAATACTGGCATAGTGTGGCGAAAGCGCGAGCCAGTCCTGAACCGAGGCACGGATCACGCCGCGTGTGGTGGGCGGCAGGCGCGGATTGCCCTCCCCTTCATGCTGTCCACGCGCCTTGCCGGTGATGAGCAGCACCACCCTGGCCTGCCGCACAATGGCAGCGCTCAACCCCTTTTCCAGCCGGAGATGCGCCTGCGCCGCACTATGTTCATGCAGATCGATGACGTAATCAGGCGACACCTCACCACGCGACAGGCGCTTGTCCCAGTTGGCGTCAAGGCTGTTATGTGATGACCGTTGCGTAAGCTGTGTCAGAGACACCGGGCCAGGGAGCACAGCCATGCTCATGCGTGGCGGCCGTACCTTCTGCTCGGGACATGCCGGATTAGCCCCCTGCCTTTCCGGTATTGCCTTGATCCTGCGCACATCAGCGGTGACCCGACGCCAGAGCGCCGCTTCTTCAGCGCTGAGCGGGCGTCGTGCCATTGGCCGTGGCTGCATTGATGCGTGCGAATGTGCCCACCGGCAGCAGCAGATAGGCGGTGCCATGCGCCGCCATGCCCCCAGAAATTGCCTGCGCCGCCGAACCTGCACCCCAATAGGTATCGACCCGATTGGCCCCTTTGATTGCGCCACCTGTATCCTGCGCAATCCATATCCCGTTCGCCTCCTCGCGATCCATCGACAGGAAAACAGGCGCGCCCAATGGTATGAATTGCGGATCAACCGCCACCGAGGCGCGGTCGGTCAATGCCACGCCCATCGCGCCCGGAATGCCTACGCCGGGCAGATCACGGAAAAACACATAGCTTTTGTTGGCGTTCATGATGCCCGTTGCTTCTTGCGGGTGCGTGCGCAGATAATTGACGATATTCTGGTAGGAGTATGCCCCGTCGGCAAACAGATTACGCGCTTTCATGACGCTGCCGATACCAACATAATCATGTCCGTTCTGCCCGGCATAACCAATCGCAGCGCGCGTTCCATCCGGAAATCTGAGAATGCCTGAGCCTTGCACCTGCAAGAAGAACAGTGCCACCGGATCCTGCGCATAGCCGATGACCGGCAGCGCACTCATCGCGCCACTCACGATCGCTGAACGCTCGGGGTATGGCAGAAAGCGATCCTGCGTGCCGGTTGCAATCGGCACATGCACCACATGCCCGTGGATGGTTTTGCCGGTAAGGCTTGAGGAGAAGGCTCCCAGGTCAACATCAATCTCATCGGCCGGGCGGCGATAAATCGGCGTTGCATAATCGGCGCTGGGGGTGCGTGAGGCCGCAATTTCCGGAATAAAATAGCCGGTTGCAAAGGCGGCTCCCTGCCCTACTTGCGCCAACTCGAATTGCGCTCTGAAGAACTGCACGGCTCCGGTGTCCGCCGCCGTCATCGCCGCCGAACAGGGAGCCTGCCAGTCCTGCGGCTGGGTCAGGCCAGAGCCATCGACGCGGCGTTGCAGCACCGCACAAGAAGCGCGAAAGGCGCTCAGCGCGCGCGCGGCGCTCGCTTCACTCAGCGGCAGGCTGGCGATGTCTGGCCCGGCAACGACCCCTGTTGAACGCGCGTTCGGCCCCTTTGCAAGCGCGGTAACGGGCTGCGCGGGGAGCGGCACTGCCGGTGTTGGCCGCGCCGCTGGTGCTTCCAGCGCTACTGGTGCCGGATGTAATGGTCGCATCGGCACCGCGCCATGGGGAACCACGCTCGCGCAAGCCCCCAGCAGCAATGCCGCAGATATTACGAAGTACCGCCGCATCAGGCCGACTCGGCAGTGTCCGTCAATGTCCATTCAGGTGAACTGGCCTTCACAATGCGTGAAAATGTCCAGATATCTGTCGTCGGAACCGCATCGGTCAGCGAGCCGGCCACCACCTTGCCCGAGTCGTCACGCGTCACTGCTGCAATGTCTGCAATGAATTTGACTGTAATATGGGCAACCTTGTTTTCCAGCCATGCCTTGAGAATTTCTACACGCTCGATACTCACCAGACGATTGTCAAGCCTGTGCCCTGACGTCGTGCGCGCCACAATCGCTTCACTGAAGCTTGAGCGGACGTCTTCGCTCGCCAGCGTAGCCAACTCAACCTCATCGCCCCGCCAGAATGCCTCTAGAATCATTTTGTATGCCGATTTTGCCCCTTCGACGAAACGGCCGGAATCGAAATGATTGTCTGCTGAAACGATTGCTTTGATACCATTGATGACTTGCGGATCCTGAGCCGGAAGTGCGTTCGTGAAGGGACCTGCGCGATTCATGTCCTCGATCGCGGGGGCAGTGCGCGTCACCTCTTCTCGAACAGGTGCCAGATTTTGCTCATGCCCCGTACGGCGGCCAAGTATGGCAAACAGCCGCAAACCAAAAAACACGGCGAGCATCCCAAAAATCACAATCCCGACCACATGACCTCCTATCGGCAACTGACATATAATTAGTGCAGCCCCCAATTTCAATCAAGCATCCTCGCATGTCCGAATGTCACGCTTGCTCCCATGTCGCCTACCTGCTAGGCGCTCTGCGCTCCATACACGAGGAAAATCAATGAGTGACACTGCCAGCGCAAACGCGCCCACAATCCCGAACGGTGAAGATAAACTTCCCCAGATTGCGCTGTTGACCCAATACACCAAGGATTTGTCCTTTGAAAATCCGAATGCACCGGCTGTTTATCAATGGCAGGGTCAACCGCAGATCGATGTTCAGTTCGGCATCAGCTCAGGTATTGTTGGTGATGATACGCATGAGGTGTCATTAAAAATCGAGGTCAAAGCACTTGCTGCCGACAAAACCGCCTTTCAGGTGGAGCTCGCCTATGCCGGCCTCTTTGTCGTGCGTAATATTCCCGAGGAACAACTTCAGCCGTTCATGCTTGGCGAAGCGCCGCGCCTGCTGTTTCCCTTTGCACGCCGGGTGCTGGCCGATGCGGTGCGCGATGGCGGTTTTGCTCCGCTGGTGCTGGATCCGATCGATTTCAACAGTCTCTATGTCCAGCAGGCCGAAGCCGCAATCCAGGCCGCACAGGCCCCGGTGGAAGGCCACGCCTGAGTGGGGCGATATGCCCATGCGATTGGCTGAAGCATGAGTCTGATTAAAAACAGCGCTATCATCGGCGGATTGACGCTGGTGAGCCGCGTGCTGGGGCTGGTGCGCGATCTACTTACGGCGCGGTACCTTGGCGTCGGCATGGCCAATGATGCGTTTCAGGTGGCATGGCGCCTGCCCAACCTGTTCCGCGCGCTGTTTGCCGAAGGGGCGTTCGCGAGCGCATTTGTGCCGATGTTCAACCGCACGATTGCAGAGGCGGAGGGCGAAGGGCGCGATGGATTGGCCGCTGCCGTGACCTTTGCCAGCCATGTCTTTGCGGTGCTGCTGCCGATCCTGATCCTGTTCACCGTGCTGATGATGGTGTTTGCCGGGCCGATTGTGTTTGCGCTTGCACCTGGCTTTGCGAACAGCGGGCCGGAAAAGCTGCGGCTGGCGCGCATCCTCACCACGATCACCATTCCCTACCTCGGGCTGATTTCGCTGGTATCGCTGTTTGGCGGTATCCTCAATTCGATCAACCGCTTCTGGGTCAATGCGGCCGCGCCTATCCTGCTCAACTTGTGCATGATTATCGCGATCATGTTTTTTCGCGGCCATAACGATCCCGATATTGCGAAAACCCAGGCGATTGCCGTGACGGTGAGTGGCGCCGTCCAGCTTGGCTGGCTGGTTTGGTCGTGCCAGCGCAACGGGATTGTCCTGCATATCTTTCGCCCGCGCCTCAGCCCGGATGTGCGAAAGATGCTGCTTCTGATTGGCCCGGCAGCACTTGGACAGGGCGCGGTCCAGCTCAACCAGGTCGTCTCGATGTATCTGGCGTCCAGCCTGCCGCAGGGGGCGTTGTCCTATCTTTATTTCGCTGATCGTCTCAACCAGTTGCCTTTAGGTTTGATTGGGATTGGCGTCGGCACCGCGATCCTGCCCGGCCTGTCGCGTGACATTGGCTCGGGCAATGTTACTCAGGCGCAATACACACAAAATCGCGCGATCGAACTGGCGTTCCTGCTCGCCATGCCCGCTGCCGTGGCGCTCGTGCTCTCCTCCGTGCCGATAACACGCGCCGTTTTTCAGACGGGTCGTTTCCATGCCGAAAACACGATCATCTGCGCATCGGTGCTCTCTGCCTTTTCAATCGCCGTTCCGGCCTATGTGCTCATCAAAATCCTCACCCCCGGTTATTATGCGCGGCAGGACACCAAAACCCCGGTGCGCATCGCCGTGATGTCGATGCTGGTCAATCTGTTAGGCAATCTCATCCTGATTGGGCCGTTGCAGATCGTCGGCGTCGCTGTTTCCACCGCGATTGCGGCCTGGGTCAATGTTACGCTGCTTTATGTAACGCTCCACCGGCGCGGGCACTTGCGGGCAGACGCCCAACTTCAAAGGAGCATCGTGCAGGTGCTGCTCGCGAGTGCCGTGCTGGGCGCGGCGCTGCTCAGGCTTAACCCGATTGTCGATCCACACCTGGGGCGCGGATTCTTCGAGCGGGTGCTCTGGCTTGCGGTATTGGTTGGCGGCGGTGGCCTGGTCTATCTGGTCAGCGGCGTGCTGTTCGGTGCGCTGCGCTTCGGCAATTTCGCATCACGCTTTTTGCCTCACCGGTGAAGTTGCGCTAGGGGCGGAGTATGACACAAACGACCAAGCCAAAGATCATCGTCTCCGGCATTCAGCCCACCGGCGGGCTGCATCTCGGCAATTATATCGGCGCGATCCGCAATTATGTTACACTGCAAGACGAGGGCCGCTGCTTTTATTTCCTTGCCGATCTGCACGCGATTACCCAGCCGCATGTGCCCGCCGAGCTCCATGCCCAGACACGCGAAATGGCAGCGGCGCTCATTGCCTGCGGAGTTGATCCCGACAAGGCCGTTTTGTTCAATCAGGCGCGCGTACCCGCCCATGCCGAATTATGCTGGCTGCTGAACGGCACCGCGCGCATGGGTTGGCTCAACCGGATGACCCAGTGGAAAGACAAGGCTGGCAAGAATTCGGAGGGCCAATCGGTCGGGCTATTCACCTACCCTGTGCTGCAATCTGCTGATGTACTGCTCTATCAGGCCACGCATGTGCCTGTGGGTGAGGATCAGAAGCAGCATATCGAGCTTATTCGCGACATTGCGAACAAATTCCATCATGATTTTGCACCCGATGTCTTCACCGTGCCGGAACCCTTGATTCCCGCGATAGGCGCGCGAATCATGAGTTTGCGCGATGGCAAGGCGAAAATGTCGAAGTCCGACCCTTCTGACATGAGCCGGATCAATCTGAGCGATTCGGTCGATGACATTGCCAGCAAGATCAAGAAGGCGAAAACCGATCCCGAACCCTTGCCCAGCGATCTGGCGGGCCTTGAAGGACGCGCCGAAGCGCGCAATCTGGTCGGGATATATGCCGCGCTCGCAGGCACCAGTGAAGCGGACGTACTGCGGGACTTTGGCGGACAGGGGTTCGGCAGCTTCAAGCCCGCGCTGGCTGACCTGGTGGTAAGCATATTCGCACCGATCACGGCCCGATTCAAAGAGCTATGCGCCGACACCGACATGCTCGATGCGATTCTTGTGCGCGGGGCCTCACGTGCGAGAGAAGCGGCAGGCCCCACGCTGGCACGCACCTATGAGGCGCTGGGGTTGGTCAAATAGGGCTGAAGCTGGCTACTCAGGCCAAGCCGAGCGCAACCTTGTAGGTATCGAGCAGTGCTTCCGCTTCCTCGCGCACGTGCCGCTCCATTTTACGCAACCGCACGACCTGGCGGATAGTCTTGGTGTCATAGCCCATCGCCTTGGCTTCGCTGTACACATCCTTGATGTCATCGGCGATGGCCTTTTTCTCCTCTTCAAGCCGCTCAATCCGTTCAATCAGCAGGCGCAACTGGTCGGCCTGAATCAGGTCTGACATGATAATCTCCGTTTCGTTGAACGGCGCGGCTAGCGCATAAAATGCGTGCGCTCAAGTCTGGGATGGATCGGTGCTTGCGCGTTGCGGATGAGGCGCGTAATTGGGCGGGCATGGGACTGCTTGGCAAAATTTTCACCTGGTGGGATGGCGCGACCATCGGCACAGCATTTTTCACCGCCCGCAAGGGTAAACGTATTGGAGAGGATGCGCTCGGCAATGTCTACTATGAGGGCGGCCATGATGTGCATGGCAGCCCGCGCCGCTGGGTGATCTATAAAGGTGCCAACGACGCCAGCCGGGTTCCGGCAGAATGGCATGGCTGGCTGCATCACCAGATCGATCTCCCACCGGAGGAAGCCCTCCCCGCCCCCAAAAGTTGGGAGCAGAAGTCGCAACCAAATCTGACCGGTACGCCGCAAGCCTATCGCCCCGCTGGTGCGCTGGAATCCGGGGGCCAACGTGCGGCTGCGGTTGGCGACTATGAGGCATGGGCTCCTTGAATTTCAGATGGTCCCGATGGTTGTTGTCGGTAGCGGCACTGATTGGCGGTGTGGCGCTGGTCGGTGGCGCGGTCTGGTTTGCGTCCGCCCAGGATTCCAACGACACGAATGTGGTTGATGCCACGTCGAATACGCCTCAAGCAGATCCGGTGGAAGCCAATGCCACGCCGATGGCACAGCGCATTGCCACCATCGCCGTCCTCAACAAGCGCAACAGTCAGGTGCGCGAATTTCAGATGAAGCCGGGAGATTCGCTCAAGGTGGCAGATGATCTTATCCTCAGGCTACGCGCCTGTGATACGACAGCGCCCTGGGAACACGACCCCGCCACCGGCGCCTTTGTGCAGGTCGATTTCATGCGGAGCAAGAATAACTGGAACCGCATTTTTTCGGGCTGGCTCTACAAGGAGCATCCTGCGCTCAATGTGGTGCAGCACCCGGTTTATGATGTCTGGGTCAAGGCCTGTAAGATGAGCCATGGCGAACCCGCCGACGAGCATACTTTAGTTAATGCTGATACAGCAGCCGGGGATGCGCTCCAGGCATCGAAGGCGAAGAAATTGGGCAGTGAGGCTGATGCACCTTCGCCTGCCAAGCCAAAATCTGCAGCGACAGATGCTGCGTCGGCGGAGACGACCCCGCCCACCCCTGCCGTCCCGCCGGAAGAGCAGGTGCCCGATACCAGCGCGCTCGACAACAGCGCGCAATAGGCGCTGCGGCTTATCTCAATCGCACCCAACGAGGCCAGGTGCGGCGTGATGAACTGGCAATCGAGCAGCGTAAATCCGCCGACCCGGAGGCGCGCGACCAGCGCGGCAAGCGCCACCTTGCTCGCATCGGTGACTCGACTGAACATGCTCTCGCCGAAAAAGGCGTGCCCCAGCGCAACCCCATAAAGTCCGCCGACCAGACTATTGTTCTCCCACACTTCCACCGA
>JAGWQR010000023.1 GCA_028869975.1 Alphaproteobacteria bacterium
ACTCGTTCATCAGAAAGCCGACCGTGCCCAAATTCATTCCGAAAACGGGAAGGATCTTATTGTTGTCGAGCATGGAATGCAGGGTCTGCAGTAAAAAACCATCGCCGCCGAGGGCCACAATCAATTCCGCATCCTGGAGCGGAACCCAATCATGACGCGCACGCAAATGCGCTGATGCATCCTGTGCACAAAGTACTGGCGAAACAACAAGAGCCCGCTTCATCCCCCGGTCACATTCATATGGCGGTCTGTTGCTGGCCTGGCGAGGTCAAAATCATGTTTTGGCGGTTTGGTTCCCATCGCCTGATCCAGCGCCATATCCAGCATGGCGACATCGCCCGTGCGCAGCGCCTTGCGCAGATCGATGTGCGCCTCATGCCCCAGGCACATGTAGAGCTTGCCCTCTGCGGATACACGCACCCGGTTGCAATCGGCGCAAAAATTGTTGCTTAGCGGAGAAATAAGACCAAGTTTGGATTTGCTGTTCACTATCTGCCAGTACCGCGCCGGACCGCCTGTGCGGTGGGTTGAAGCCACCATCGGGAAACGCTCTTGCAATATCGGCATGATTAATTTTAGCGATACAAAACGATTGAGACGGTCATCGTCAATTATGCCGAGCGGCATCGTTTCAATCAGTGACAGATGCAGACCCTCGGCGATGCACCATTGCAGCATTTCCGGAATTTCATGGTCATTGAGGCCTTTGAGAGCGACCATATTGATCTTGATCCGGAAACCTAGCTGTTGCGCTACTGCGATGCCTTGTAGAACCTTCTCAACAGAACCCTGGCGGGTGATGTAATGAAATCGCTCCGGATCACGTGTATCAAGACTTATGTTTATACGTCGTATGCCTGCGTCCCAAAGGCCGGCAGCATGTTCTGCAAGAAAGGTGCCGTTGGTTGTCAGAGTCAGTTCTTCGAGGCCATGATCGAGCAGTTTGCCGATCATACTTGCACATTGAACCGCTCCACGACGGACCAGGGGTTCCCCCCCGGTCAGGCGGATGCGTCTTACGCCCCGCGCAACGAAATGCGACGAGATTGCTGCAATTTCCTCAAATGTAAGGATATCCGCGCGCGGCAGGAATGTCATATTTTCCGCCATGCAATAACGGCAGCGCATGTCACACCTGTCGGTCAATGACAGGCGAACATAACTGATCTTGCGCCCCGAACGGTCGATCAGGACTGATGAACCATACTCCATAAATTCATGATTTATCGTGCCAGCCGCCAAGGTACAAGTCGCAAACCGCTACAGTAACTTGCGTCTTGCAGATAAGTGACGGAACGCTAAGCTATTCATTATGTCTGCCAGACAATCTCGCCTCGGTGAACGCGTTCGATCCGCGCCGCTCTTTGTAGTATCACCCCGCTTTCGCGATACGCTTGCAGACAAGTTGGTTGAAGCGGGGTGGGCCGTGATTGCCGCACGCCATACAAATCATGCGTGCGAGCGCTTTCAGGCTGCGGGAGCTCATATTGCGGTTATCGATCTGCGCGGTGCGGATGAAGGGGG
>JAGWQR010000221.1 GCA_028869975.1 Alphaproteobacteria bacterium
ACCCTCGACGCCGATACCGCAGGGCGGTTGCACCGGATAATATCCCGAACGGAAATAGGTATCGGCAAAATTGCAGCCGACCGCCGCGTGACGGACGCGCACTTCACCCGGGCCGGGTTCGCCGACCGGAGCCTCTTCAACCTTCAGAACCTCGGGGCCACCGGTTTGATGGAAGCGCACTATTTTGGCCATTATTCTGCCTCTCCTACTTATTGCCGCAACACCTAGCCGCACTGAGGGCTAAGATTTTCGCATTTCGTGCCATAGTTTTGCCATTCGGTGCCAATGTCTGTCGAGTCAGGCACGGGCTCGTTTTACGAAAACGCCGCAATCCCGGTGATGGCGCGGCCAAGGATCAGCGCGTGGATGTCGTGCGTCCCCTCATAGGTATTGACCACCTCAAGATTGACCAGATGCCGGGCCACGCCGAATTCGTCACTGATGCCGTTGCCCCCGATCATGTCGCGCGCCATGCGGGCAATGTCGAGTGCCTTGCCGCACGAGTTGCGCTTGATGATTGATGTGAGGTCGACGCAGGCGCTGCCATCCTCGCGCATCCGCCCGACGCGCAGACACCCTTGTAGTCCAAGGGCAATTTCAGTCAGCATGTCGGCGAGCTTCTTCTGAATGAGCTGATTGGCGGCAAGCGGCCGCCCGAACTGGTTGCGGTCCAGCACATAGTCCCGCGCACGGCTGTAACAGTCTTCCGCTGCGCCAAGCGCGCCCCACGCGATGCCGTAGCGGGCGCTATTGAGACAGGTGAACGGCCCTTTCAGACCGCGTACATCCGCAAAGGCGTTTTCTTCGGGGCAGAATACCTCGTCCATCACCACTTCCCCGGTGATGCTCGCACACAGCCCAACCTTGCCCTCGATAGAGGGTGCGGACAGCCCCTTGCTGCCCTTATCCAGCACGAAGCCGCGAATCTTCCCCTCATCATCCTTGGCCCAGATAACGAAGACATCGGCGATCGGAGCGTTGCTGATCCACATCTTGGCACCGCTCAGGCTGTATCCACCCGGCACTTTACGCGCCCGGGTAATCATGCTTCCCGGATCGCTGCCGTGATTGGGTTCGGTCAGCCCGAAGCAACCAATCCATGCGCCGCTCGCCAGCTTGAACAAATATTTCTGCTTGGTCGCCTCGGTGCCGAATTCGTATATCGGCACCATCACCAAGGAACTCTGCACGCTCATCATCGAGCGGAAACCCGAATCAACGCGCTCGATCTCGCGCGCGATCAGCCCATAGCTGACATAGTTCAGCCCCGCCCCACCATATTGCGCGGAGATGGTCGGCCCGAGCAAACCAAGCTCGCCCATCTCACGGAAGATCGCTGGATCGGTTGTGTGCTCACGAAAGGCTTTTGGCAAGCGCGGGGCGAGCTGCCCCTGACAATACGCACGCGCCGCATCGCGGATCATGCGCTCGTCGTCGGTGAGCTGCGCGTCCAGCAGCAGCGGGTCGTCCCATTGAAATGCGGTCATAGTCAGTCCCGTCCCATAAGTTCGCGGCCAATGATAAGTTGCTGGATTTGCGATGTGCCTTCATATAGCCGCAGCAAGCGCACATCGCGATAGAAGCGCTCTACCGGATAATCATTGATATAGCCCGAGCCGCCATGGATCTGCACGCCGCGATCGGCGGCGCGACCTACCATCTCGGTGCAGATCAGCTTGCAGCAGGAGGCGCGCATACTGACATCGGGATCGCTGACGGCAGGCGAGCATTTGCCATCGAAGCGCTGCGCGCAGTCCTGTACCATGCTCCAGCCAGCATAAAACTCAGCCTGACTGTCAGCCAGCATCGCCTGGACAAGCTGGAAATCGCCGATGCGCTTGCCGAATTGCTTGCGCTCGCGCGCGAAGCGCACCGCTTCGTTCAGAATGCGCTGCGCCATGCCGCACGCCACCGCTGATATGTGCAACCGCCCGCGATCGAGCACCTTCATCGCGGTGCCGAAACCCTTGCCGGGTACGTCACCGATGATGTTGGCGGCGGGCACGCGCACATTGTCGAGAATCACGTCGCAGGTCTTTGTGCCGCGCTGTCCCATCTTGCGATCGGGTTTGCCGAGGCTAAGTCCGGGCGCATCCGCTGGCACGATGAACGCTGAAATGCCGCGTGCACCGGGGCCGTCGGTACGCGCCATCAGCGTGAAGGCTCCGGCGCGCGGCGCATTGGTGATGAAACGCTTGGTGCCATTCAGGATATAGTCGTCGCCGGTCGCACCCGCAACGCGTTCACCGCGTGTCTTGATCCCCGCCGAATCTGACCCCGCATCGGCCTCGGTAAGCGCAAACGACATGATCAGGTCTCCGCTCGCCACACGCGGCAGCCAATGACGCTTTTGCGCTTCTGTGCCGTCCATCAGGATGCCCTGCGAGCCGATCCCGACATTGGTGCCGAACACCGAACGGAAGGCGAGCGCGGTGTGACCGATCTCATAGGCAACCTGGCACTCCTGGCTCATCGACAGCCCGATGCCGCCAAATTCCTCGGGGATGGACAGGCCAAACAGGCCCAATGCCTTCATTTCCGAGACGATTTCAGCGGGCACCTCGTCATGTTCCTCAACCGCGTCTTCGGCCGGGACAAGGCGTTCACGCACGAAGCGCTGGACGGTAGCGCGCAAGAGTTCAAAAGAGTCGTCGTCAATGCCCATGGAATCGCAACCTTGCTCTGGCGTGTGCGCGATCATTGTGTCTTGCGCAGGAAGCCCTGCGTTGCGCCGTTTCGATTGGGAGCGAAGCCATTTGCAGCTAGCGATTCTTCAACGCTGTCGTAAAACACGCCGATCTTGCAGATTTCGCGCGCCTGCTGCGCCGTGGCAATATCGCGGCCGAATTCCTGCGCGATGCGGACAAGTTGCTCGATTTGGGCAACGCTGCTTTGCCGCGCCGTGCGGCGCTGGTTCCAGATCACGTCTTCGGTGCCGCTGCGCACATGTAATCCGGTGGCGATGGCCATCATGTTGACTGGCAGGACGTTGCGCACATTGCTCTCCAGCGTCACCACCGCGCCGTCGGGCACACCGCGCATGAAGTTGCCTAGGCTGTAGATGTTTGGTGTATCCATGCCTCCGCCGATCGCCACCCAGTTCATCACCAGTGGGCCCTTGTAGAAGCCGCGCCGCACCAGTCGCTCAACCGATTCAAAGCTATTGGTGTTGTAGCACTGGAACGCGCTCTGGATGCCCTTGGCGCTCAGCCGCCGGACATGCTCTTCCACCCAAAGCGGATTGGCAGGGACGATCATGTCCTTATAGGTATTGAACAATCGCATATTCTCACGCGACGTGCCGACGAAGTCGGCGTCCTCGGCATGATCGGTAACGTTCATCTGCGAGGTGTTGACCGTCACAGTTACCTGATCGGGTACCGGATCAAGATCGGCGAGCATATGCCGGGTGTCGTCCGACAGCCACTTCGCCGCCTCGCGCTCACCCTCGGGCGCGAAGCTGATCGAGCCGCCGACCTGAATGATCATCACGGGCACAGCCTTGCGCACCCCCGCGATCAGCTCATTGAACATCGACAGGCGTTTGCTGCCCTTGCCGTCAAGCTCGCGGACATGAAGGTGCAGCACAGTGGCCCCGGCGTTGTAGCAATCGACTGCTTTCTGGATTTGCTCGGCCATCGTCACCGGGATATCCTCGGGAAAGTCCGAAGGTAGCCACCCCGGCGCATAAGGTGCCGCCGTAATAATCAGCGGTGGCTGGTTTTCGGGAAACAAATGCCCGTCGAGAAAATTCATTGTCAGTCTCCGAGAATTGTGCAGGTTGCAGCCCTGTCAGTATGGCGCATCGCCGATGATCGCCGCGCGCTCCATCTTGCGCGGTGCCGGCCAGTAATCCATCACTGCATAATGCTGGGTGCTGCGGTTGTCCCAGATTGCAACGCTACCCGGCTTCCAGCGGAAGCGAACCTGATATTCGGGAATTGACGCCTGACTGATCAGCAGGTTGAGCAGGTGGCTGCCACCGGGCGTCTTGTCGATCCCGAAGCGCACATTCTCGGGCGTGTGGTAGTTAGCAAAATGGGTGGTGAAGCTGCACACGTTGAGCACCTTCTCGCCGGTTTCTGGATGGGTGCGCACCACCGGATGTTCGGCGGGAGGGTTGGCCGCCGCCAGATTGGCGCGCGCTTCGGGTGACATCACCGCGCCGAACGAATGATCGATGCTGCTTTTGGCGCGCAGCCCGTCGATTTTCGCTTTGATGTCATCGGGCAGGTTCCGGTAGGCCTCAACCATGTTAACCCAGATCGTGTCGCCGCCAAGCGGCGGGCATTCGATGCAGCGCAACACGGCCCCCATCGCCGGGGTCTGCCGCCACAGCCCGTCCGAATGATAGGTATTCTCGTAATTCTCGCGCTTTTCGCTGCGGTAGATTTGCACCAGCCCCGGATGATCGGGGTCGCTGCCCGCCACCGGATGATCCTCAAGTTCGCCAAAGCGGCGGGCAAAGGCGACATGTTCCGCGCGCGTGAAGTCCTGATCGCGCAGGAACAACACCCGGTGCTTGAGCAACAGCGCCTTGATCTCGGCAAACAGGCTGTCGTCGCGCGATGCTGCGCCTAGATTCACACCGCCAAGTTCTGCGCCGATGACCGGGCCCAACTGTTCGACACGCATCACGCCGCGCCCGCTTCCTGCGCTCTTGCCGGCTTGCGCAGGAAGCCCTGATTGCCGCCGTTCCGGTTTGGCGCAAAGCCATTGGCGCGCAGCGTCTCGTCGGCGGTTTCGTAAAAGACCCCGATCTGCAAAATCTCGCGCGCCTGCTTCCCGGTCGCAATCGGGCGGCCGAATTCGCCCGCGATGCGCACGAGTTGCCTGATCTGTTCGACTGAGCTCATCTTACCCGTGCGGTGCTGGTTCCACAGCACATCTTCGATCCCGCACCGCACATGCAGGCCCAACGCCATGCCGATCATGTTGATCGGCAAGACATTCAGGACCGAACTTTCCACCGTAATGATGGCACCATCGGGTGCTGCGCGCAGGAAGTTTGCCAAATTGTAAATGTTCGCCTGATCCATCCCGCCGCTTATCGCCACCCAGTTCATCACCAGCGGCCCCTTATAGACCCCGCGACGGATCATCCGCTCGATCGTTTCAAAACTGTTGATGTTGTAGCACTGGAATTCGCTTTGGATTTCGGCAGCAGAAAGTCGCCGGATATGCTCCTCAACCCAGCTTGGGTTGGAGGGCACAATCATGTCCCTGTAGGTGTCGTAGAGGTGCGGAAATCCGCGCGACAGGCCTCTGAAATCGTCGATCCCCGCATGTTCCGTCACGTTCATCTGCGTCGTGTTGACGGTGACGGTTACCTGATCCGGCTTGGGATCAAGCTCCGCCAGCATGTGCCGTGTATCGTCGTCGAGCCATTTCGCCGCCGCACCTTCGCCCTCGGGCGCAAAACTGATCGAACCGCCAACCTGGATGATCATATCGGGTACTGCCCGCCGCACACCGGCGATCAGTTCATTGAACATCGACAGGCGTTTGCTGCCTTTGCCGTCGGGCTCGCGAACATGCAGGTGCAGCACCGTGGCACCTGCTTCGAAACAATCGACCGCCTTCTGGATTTGCTCGTCCATCGTCACCGGAATGTCTTCCGGAAAATCGGAGGGAATCCATCCCGGAGCATAAGGGGCGGCGGTAATGATGAGCGGTTGCTGGTTCTCGGGATAGAGATGGCCGTCGAGAAAGTTCATATCAGGTCTCCATCGCTATCACACGGGGTGCCTGCTGTTTGGCTGGCAAGGCTTGGCGCGTCGTTTATGGCGATGTGTCTAATTAGAACATGCTGAGGATTTTTTGCTTTCGGCGTCATCAATTTGCCAATCCGCGCCAGCACCGGCGACTGGCGGCCAAGGCTTCGCCTCAATCTGATGATCGTGCCGAGTTGATCGCCTTTGCGGATTTGCGCCGCGCCATTGCGGAGATGCCGAACGTTTGCATGTGCCAACGGCTGAATGCGCTGATCGAGCTATAGCCGAGCATCGCTGCCACATCGGTTATGCTGATATGCGGATTTGCAAGATACTCGCCCGAAAGCTGTTCCCGCTGGCGGCCGATCAGACGACTGAATGATGCACCTTCGGCCTCAAGCGCCCGCTGCAACGTCCGCACACTCATCCCGAGCAGCGAGGAGCAAGTCTCTATTGTTGCGCGGCCAGATGGCATCAAGAGAAGCGTCGAGTGTTCGACTTGCTGGATCACGCTCTGGCGCTCAGGCAGGTCGAGCGATTCGACCAATTTACGCGCATGGTCAGCAAGCGCAGTGTCAGCACGGCGGCTACGGCGCTCGAAATCGCTATAGTCGATCACCAAGCCATTGCAGACCGCATTGAATTCGGGGCTACACCGAAACACCCGCCGATAGGTCGCGATCTCAGCCAGCGGCGGCGGTTGGTGCATGAGGTACGCCAGCTTCGGATACCATTCTTCGCCCAGCATCTCGGTGCAGAGTTTCATCAGGACACCCAGCGCAAGATCGTAGAATTGATTCGATCGCTTTACTTCCCCGGCAACCAGATCCTGCTGGATGAGGAGCCCATCGCTGACATCGATCACACGCAGAACCAGCTTCTCGTTGACCTGATTACGGTAACGGTTGAGGGCTGCTATCGCGTCGCGCAGATTATTTGCATGAGCAATCAGCAGGCTAACTGCGCCGAGGTTGGCAAGGCCCCGGCACTCCGCCATACGCAATCCGAATGTCGCGCAGCCGGTCACTTCGACCGCCCGCTCCACCAATCGCATCGCGGTCTTGCGCGAAATCGACTGTTCTGGGTTGGACAGCAGCTTTTCGGACAAGCCCACTTCGCGCAACAGCGGCAAGGGATCCGCGCCGAGCGACTTCATCGTCAGCACATATCCCGTCAGCACCGCCGCGCGCACAAATTCGGCCATGACTCTCCCGTCGCGTTTTGCAATTCTTGCCACGACAATGCCACGGTATTAGTCGAAAGCAAGATGCGTGACAGCCGGTGAGCGAGCGCGACAGTTCGGGGCTAGGGCGTGCCGAACGCAAATGACCGGCCAGACATGGAGCCACCTGATCCTGACTGGCCTCAATGAAAATGTCTGGCCACGCCTCTTTGATGCGGAAGCGTTTGGCTCGCGGCACGATCTCGCCG
>JAGWQR010000222.1 GCA_028869975.1 Alphaproteobacteria bacterium
CAGCGCGGCGAGGTCGGCATTGGCATCAGTCATATGCGCGGTCTTAGGAATGCGCCGTTGCGAGTCAACAAAAAAGGCGGCCCCCGCAGGAACCGCCTCTTTGCATAAGCCCTTTGGAATGAGCTTACTTGATTTCGGCCTGAGCGCCCGCCTTGAGGAGCTGATCGAGCACCTTGGCGGCTTCGTCCTTCGAAACGCCTTCCTTGATCGCCTTGGGCGCGGATTCGACCGCTGCCTTGGCTTCGGTGAGGCCGAGGCCTGTAATCGCGCGGACTTCCTTGATGACCGCAATCTTGTTTCCGCCATCGCCGAGCAGGATCACGTCGAACTCGGTTTTTTCTTCTTCAGCCGGAGCCGCAGCGCCACCGCCAGCCGCAGGCGCCGCAACCGCAACCGCCGCTGCCGCCGAAACGCCCCATTTCTCTTCGAGCATCTTGGAAAGCTCGGCCGCTTCCATCACGGTTAGCGCCGAAAGGTCTTCTACAATCTTGTTCAAATCAGCCATGATATATCTCCAATGAATTCAGTGGGTTAAAGAGGTAAGTTATGCCGCTTCTTTTTCGCTGTATGCGGCAAAGACGCGGGCAAGCTGGCCAGCCGGGGCCTGAACGATCTGCACCACCTTGGTCGCCGGGGCCTGAACCAGACCGATGATTTTGGCGCGCAACTCATCAAGCGAGGGCATTGTGGCCAGAGCCTTGACTCCATCGACATTGAGGACAGTGTCCCCCATCGCCCCGCCGAGAATTTCAAACTTCTCGTTCGCTTTCGCGAATTCGACCGCGACTTTCGCCGCTGCCACGGGATCAACCGATGTCGCCAACCCGCACGGGCCGGTCAACAGATCGTTGAGCGACGCATAGGGGGTTCCCTCGGCTGCGATTTTGACAAGACGGTTCTTGGTCACCTTGAAGCTGGCACCGGCCTCCCGCATCTTGTTGCGCAGATCCATCGACTGGGCGACGGTGAGGCCGTTGTTCCGGGCGACAACCACCACGGAAACCTCTTGCAACTGTGCGTTCAGACTGGCGACAACATCGGACTTTTGAGTACGATCCATGCCATTCTCCTTTATTCACCACACGGCCCATCCGCATGGCGGGTGCACTGATGCTTGCGCACCAGCACAATTTGTCCTCAGGGGAAGAAATGGCCGGGCCGGGCGCGCGCCACTGCGTCACGCCGGAAAGGCTGAATTCATGTCCCCGTCTCGGCCGGAATTATGTGAGGCAAATCCCCCACACCGACTGTCTCGGACGGATTTTCGCGCTCCAAAGAGAACGAAAAGTCGCGGGGGCCTTTATACACCCCCGCGCAAAAAGCAAGCCCCCAGCCCGTGCCGGGGGCTAATAAGCTTATGCAGCTGTCAGCTCTGCCGGATCAACCTTGATGCCGGGGCCCATTGATGAGCTGAGCGCGACCTTCTTGACATATTTGCCCTTGGCGCCCGACGGCTTGGCCTTGATGACCGCATCGACCAGCGCATCGAAATTGGCGCGCAAATCTTCTGCCGCAAAGCTCGCCTTACCAATACCCGAATGGATGATCCCGGCTTTCTCAACCCGGTATTCCACCTGACCGCCCTTGGCCGCCTTGACGGCAGCAGCAACGTCCATCGTTACTGTGCCGAGCTTGGGGTTGGGCATCATGCCCTTGGGGCCGAGCACTTTGCCGAGCCGACCCACCAGCCCCATCATATCGGGCGTGGCAATGCAGCGATCAAAGTTGATAGTGCCGCCCTGAACGATTTCGAGCAGGTCTTCGGCACCAACCACATCCGCGCCCGCTGCCGTCGCTTCATCCGCCTTGGCACCCTTGGCGAACACGCCGACGCGCACGGTTTTGCCGGTACCCTTGGGCAGCGTGACAACGCCGCGCACCATCTGGTCGGCATGGCGGGGGTCAACACCCAGGTTGAGCGCAACTTCCACCGTCTCATCAAACTTCGAGGTCGCGTTGGCTTTGACGAGCGCAATCGCTTCATCAACGCCATGCAGCTTCAACGTGTCAACGGTATCAGCGAGCTTCTTGGCTTTTTTCGATACAAACACCATGATCTCAGCCCTCCACCACTTCAAGGCCCATGGCGCGTGCCGAACCTTCGATAATTTTCGTTGCCGCCTCAATATCGTTGGCGTTGAGGTCTTTCATCTTCATTTCGGCAATTTCAGCAAGCTTCGAGCGTGCGATCTTGCCCGCACTCACCTTGCCCGGCTCTTTCGAACCCGACTTGATGTTCATCGCCTTCTTGATGAGGAAGGTGGCCGGCGGCGTCTTGGTGATGAACGAGAAGCTCTTGTCGGCATAGACCGTAATGACAGTCGGGATCGGCATGGCCTTCTCAAGCTCCGCCGTCGCAGCGTTGAACGCCTTGCAGAATTCCATGATGTTGACCCCGCGCTGGCCCAATGCAGGTCCGATCGGTGGCGAGGGATTGGCAGCGCCCGCAGGCACCTGCAATTTTATATAACCCGTAATTTTCTTGGCCATTTTACTTCACTCCTTTCATGAGCTTAGCGGTGACAACGGCCGGCCCGGCCTCCCGCAGTTGAAATTACTTGCTGAGCTCCACTTGCTCGAATTCAAGCTCGACAGGTGTTGCGCGCCCAAAGATCGACACCGAAACCTTTACCTTGCCCTTGTCGAAGTCCAGATCCTCAACGATTCCGTTGAAGCTGGCAAACGGCCCTTCGAGCACCTTGACAGTATCGCCAATTTCATAGGCGACGCTGATCTTCGTCTTGGGTGTAGCGGCAGCTTCCAGTTGGGCGCCAAAATAGCGCGCAGCATCTGATTCGCTGATCGGCTGCGGCTTGCCCATGCTACCAAGAAAGCCGGTCACCTTCGGCGTGTTCTTGATGAGGTGATAAATATCATCATTCATATTGAGCTTGGCAAGCACATAGCCCGGCATCACCTTGCGCTC
>JAGWQR010000223.1 GCA_028869975.1 Alphaproteobacteria bacterium
GGCCCGACGACGGCACCGATACCACCGGATTTTTCAACGCCGAATTCTTTGTGCCGCTAAAGCCCGCCAGCGAGTGGCCTGCCGGGATGACCAAGGAAAAGCTGACCAAGTTGGTCAGCGATGACCTGTCGGCGCCCTTTCCCGGTGTGGAATTCAATTTCTCGCAATATATCGAGGACAATGTCGAGGAAGCGGCCTCGGGCGTGAAGGGGCAGAACTCGGTCAAGCTGTATGGCAATGATCTGGAGACGCTCGAAAAGACCGCGTATCAGATCAAGGCGATCATGGCGAAGGTGCCCGGCATTACCGATCTTTCGGTGCTTGATGCGCTCGGTCAGCCTACAGTCAACATCAAGATCAACCGCGACAAGGCGGCGCATTATGGCCTCGCGCCTGCTGATGTGAATGCGGTGGTACAGGCGGCGATCGGCGGGCAGGCGGCCGGCAACCTTTATGAATATGGTTCCGACCGCAATTTCCCCATCGTCGTGCGGCTTGACCCGAAGTTTCGCGGGAGTATCGATGCGATCAAAGCGATTCCGGTGGCAGTGGCGAATGCGGCTGGCGGGATGACGCAGATTCCGCTCAGCACAGTCGCCGATGTGCGGCTCGCTTCGGGTTATTCGTTCATCTATCGCGAGAATCAGACGCGCTATATCCCGATTGCATTCGCTGTGCGCGGACGCGATCTGGGCAGCGCGGTGCTGGAAGCGCAGAACAAGATCGACAAACAGGTGGTGCTGCCAGCAGGCGCGCGGCTTGAATGGGTGGGCGAGTTCGGCGAATTGCAATCGGCGCTGGCCCGGCTTGAGATTGTGGTGCCGATCAGCTTCATGGCAATTTTCATGCTGCTCTACATCAATTTCGGGTCGATCCGTGATTCATTGCTCGCCGCCAGCGTGATGCCGATGGCGCTGGTGGGCGGCATTTTCGCACTCTATATCACCGGGACGCCGTTCAGCGTGTCGGCGGCGATCGGCTTTGTCGGACTTTTCGGCATTTCGGTGATGGGTGGTATATTGGTGCTGTCCTATTTTAACCAGCTCATCCGGGCCGGTTTTGCGCGCGAGGATGCGGTGCTCCATGCCGCGCGCACGCAGTTCCGTCCGGTGATGATGACCTGCATCGCGGCGTGTGTGGGGCTGTTGCCGGCCGCAGTAGCCACCGGTATCGGTTCTCAAGTGCAAAAGCCACTCGCGCTGGTGGTGGTGGGGGGCATTCTTGTGGCACCGCTGCTGATCCTGATTGTGCTGCCCGTCATGATCGATATTTTCTCCACACGCGGGCGTGAAACACTGGGCGAATCCGAGGAAGCAACGGCATGAGCCGCGCGCGCACGGTAATGGTCTGTCTTGGGCCTTTCGCACTGGCTGCGTGCGCGGTCGGGCCGGATTTCAAGACGCCGTCCGCGCCGCCGCAAACCCGCTATACACCGCACCCGATCACCGCCACCGCCGCGCCCGCCAGCGCCGTGGGTGGCGGCGCGCAGACGCTCGTGCCCGGCGCTGACCTCGACGCCCAATGGTGGACGCTGTTCCATTCGCACGAACTCAATGCGTTGATCGAGGAGGCACTAAAAGCGAACACCGATCTTGCCGCTGCGCGCGCAGCGCTCAAACAGGCGCAGGAGACTTACAAGGCGCAGCGCGGCGTGCTGTTTCCGCAGGTGGATGCAAGCGCGAGCACCAGCCGCGCCAAGGGTACGCAATATCTGGCACCAGCACTTGCCGACAATAGTTTCGACTATAATCTTCAGACCGCGCAGGTGAATGTGGGCTATACGCTCGATTTGTTCGGCGGCAACCGGCGTGCGATTGAAGCGGCAAAAGCGCAGTTCGCGCAGCAGCGCTTCCTTACCGAGGCGACACGGATTACGCTGGCCGCAAATGTCGCTGCGGCGGCGTTTCAAGAGGCGAGCCTGCGCGCGCAGGTGGCGGCGCAGGGCCGCATCATCAAGCTGGAGGAAGATACACTCGGCATCATGCACCGCCAACAGGCGCAGGGCCAGATTGCTGGCGCGGATGTGCTTGCCCAAGATGCGGCGCTCGCGCAGGCCCGCGCCGCGCTGCCACCTCTACAAAAAGCGCTCACCGTGCAGCAGGATCTGCTCGCCTACCTCACCGGCCATGCGCCCGGTGATGGCGACATTCGGGGTGTTAATCTGGCGACACTGACACTGCCCGGCCAGCTTCCCATAAGTCTGCCCTCGGTACTGGTGCGCCAGCGGCCCGATGTTCGCGCGGCCGAAGAAAATCTCCACAGTGCGAGCGCGCAACTGGGGGTGGCAACGGCGGCGCGCCTGCCCAACATTATGCTGAGCGCCAGCGCGGGTGGCACGGGAAGCAGCTGGCGCAATTTGCTCTCGCCGGCAAATTCACTCTGGTCGCTCGGGGCGGGCGTGACCGCGCCGCTCTTTGATGGTGGCAGCCTGCTCCACAAACAGCGCGCAGCAAGGGCAGCGCTTGAGCAGGCGGGCGCGCAATATCGCTCCGCTGTACTCACCGCGTTCCAGAATGTGGCGGATACGCTCCATGCGCTGCAACTTGATGCCGATGCGCTCGGGGCGGCACAGGCAGCGCAAACTACCGCCGACAGGAGTTTTCAGGTCGTCCAGTATCAATATAAGCAGGGCGCGGTGCCGTTCGTCAATGTGCTTGCCGCCGAGCAGGCACTGCGCCAGGCCGATCAGGCGCTAGTGCAGGCGCAGGTCGCGCGCTTTGCCGATACGGCAGCGCTCTATCAGGCGCTGGGCGGCGGCTGGTGGAACGCGCCCGAGGCTGCGCAAGCCAAGTAGCTTTTTGTGGTGGCTGCGCTAGACTGCGTTGATGGACAAGATTGAGCAGGCAATCTTCAGGGCGCAAGCGCATTCGCCCTATCTGCGCGCGCTGATCGCCCAGTTTCCAGATATTGTCGAAATGGTGCGTGCGGGCGCTGCGCCGGGCGGGCTTGATGCCAAACTGCCCGTGCCCAAACGCTTGCGCATGGCAAAGCGGCGGCTCGCGCTGCATGTCGGCCTTGCCGATCTGGCGGGGATCATGTCGCTTGAAGTGGTCATGCGGCAGCTTTCCGATTTCGCCGATGCGGCGCTGGATGTTGCTCTGGAGGCGGCGTTTGCAGCGGTGGTGCCGGGTCAACCTCCACAAGGCTTTGCCATATTGGCGCTCGGCAAACAGGGCAGCCATGAGCTCAATTACAGCTCCGACATCGACCCGATTTTCATCTTCGACCCGGAAACCCTCCCGCGCCGGAGCAAGGACGAGCCGATCGAAACCGCAATCCGCATTGCCCGCCACCTGCTCGACACCATGCAGACGCGCGACGCCGATGGCTATGTGTTGCGCGTCGATATGCGGCTACGCCCCTATCCGGAGGCGACCGCGCTCGCCGTGCCGCTTGAGGCGGCGATTCGCTATTATGAATCGGCGGCGGAACCGTGGGAGCGCGCGGCGTTCATCCGGGCGCGGGCGTGCGCGGGCGATGTGGCGCTGGGGCAGAATTTCTTGCAGGTGATCCAGCCGTTCATCTGGCGACGTGCGCTTGATTTCGGCGTGCGCACCGAGATTGACGCGATTGTCAGCCGGATTCGCGATCATGCCGAAGACCGGCAGGCGTTCGGGCCCGGATTTGATCTCAAACGCGGCCATGGCGGGATTCGCGAGGTTGAGTTTTATGCCCAAATCCACCAGCTCATTCATGGTGGGCGCGATCCGGCACTGCGTGTAGGGGCGACACTGGATGCGCTGGCGGTGCTTGAGCGCGCGGGGCGGATTGCGCCGGATGAAGCAGCGCGGCTGGCCGCCGCCTACCGTATTTATCGCAGCATCGAACATCGGCTGCAAATGGTGAATGACCAGCAGACGCATCGCCTGCCGCTGGATGAAGCTGCACTGGAGAATGTCGCACACCTGCACGGGCTCAAGTCCGGCGCGGCGCTGCTGGAGTTGCTTGCGCCGCACGTTGACGCGGTGGGCGCGATTTTTGATACGATGACACCGCGCACCCCAGGGGCCTTCCCACGTGATGGTGCGCATATCGAGCAGGCGCTGAAAGCGCTTGGTTTCAAGCAGCGCGGCGATGTCGCCCGGCGTATTTCGGGCTGGCGCAGCGGCAAATACCGCACGGTGCGTTCGGCGGCGGCGCGCGCGGGGCTGGAAGCGGTGCTGCCCGCGCTGCTCAAGGCGTTTGCGGCGTGCGCTGCACCACTGACCGCAATCAACCGCTTCGATCAGATGCTCGAAGGCCTGCCGAGCGCGGTCAACCTGTTCGCGCTGCTCAACGCGCAGCCGCCGCTGCTTGACATGCTGGTGCGGATCCTCAGCCTGGCGCCCGCATTGTCTGAAGAGCTTGCGCGTCGCGCGAATCTGCTCGACGGGCTGATCGATGCGAGTGCACTCGCGCCATTGCCCGATGTGGCGGCACTTGTTGCGGCGCTGGCCCATCCGGATGTGCAGGCTGATCTTGAGATGGTGCTCGAGCGCGTGCGCCTGCTGGTGGGCGAGAAACGCTTTGCGCTGGGAGTGCAGATCATCCTCGGGATCAGCGATCCGCTAGAAGTGGCGCGCGGCTATGCAAGGCTGGCCGAGGCAGCGGTGCACGTGATTACGGCTTGCGTGGTGCGCGGTTACGAGCAGGTGCATGGCCGGGTAGCAGGCAGTGAACTGCTCATTCTCGCGCTCGGGCGGCTGGGTGGTGGCGAACTAACCCACAAGTCCGACCTTGACCTCGTATTCATCTTCACCGGTGATTATCGCGGCACATCTGATGGCCGCCAGCCACTCGGGGCAATGCACTATTTCAACCGGCTGACCCAGCGGGTGATTGCGGCGCTGTCGGTGGCAACAGCATCCGGGCGGCTCTATGAGGTTGATACGCGGCTGCGCCCGTCCGGGCCGGATGGCGAGTTGTGTGTGTCGCTCGCTGGGTTCAGCGACTATCATCTTGGCGAGGCCTGGACGTGGGAGACGATGGCGCTGACCCGTGCGCGCGCGATTTATGGCACCCAGGCGGCGCGCGCGCAGGCCGATGCCGCGCTCGATGCCGTCTTTGCCCAGCCGCGTGATCCGGAGAAAATACAGGCTGATGCCACAGAAATGCGCGCCATGATTACCGAGAACAAGGCGGCGTCCGGCCCGCTCGATGTTAAGCTCCATGCCGGCGGCCTGGTGGACATCGAATTTCTGGTGGCGACGCGGCTGCTCATACAGGGCGGGCGGCGCGAGCCTGATCTGCACCGCTCCATCTCGCTGGCGGGCCTCGGCGAGGAGCTAGGAGCGGCCTGCACGCTGATGACGCGGCTGCTGATCGTGCTGCGCCTGCTGGAGAGCGATACAACTCTGTCACGTGCAGCACGTTGCGTTGTTCTCAACGCCAGCGGCGCCAATAGCTGGCCAGCGCTGCTCAAGCGGCTTGAAGCGGCATATCAGCGTGTGCGCGCCGATCCGGGGGCCAGCCTCACCAGCGGATGATTCTGGGCACGATTAACCGCCCAGTCACCGCGCAGACGCCTACCGCAAGCGAGTAGATCAGGCCGATATAGTAAATGCTGTTCGAGGGACAGTTCAGGCTATAGGCAAAGGTGCCAAAGCTCCCGGACGCCAGCCCGACCAGCCAGCCGGCACGGACGGAGTTGACCGGCGCACCGCGTCTCAGCCACAGCGTCAGCCCCGCACCGATCAACAACGCCCCGGTTACGCTGATCCCGAAGCAATGCGCATAATAGCCGAAATCCATATCACCGTGCTTGAACGGGGTTGCCGTCAGGAGATGATAGCAGAACAGCATAGCCGCAACGAGTGGCATGACAAGTGCCGCCGCCAGCGCCCACATCCAGCCATTCTGGCCGGCGCCATGGGTGGGGCGCGCCGCGCGGGCGGCCGCAATGCTGGTGGCCAGACCAAGCAGAACAAGCAGACTGCCCCTGATAACGACAATCGGGTTCGGCGTTCCGGCCATAAGATCAGCGCGCCCGCCGAAAATTACCAATGTGCACAGCGCCACCAGCAACGCGGTGATCAAAACGAGCGCAACGCCAGAAAATGGCCGGATCGGCGTGACCGGGCGCAAGTCAGCGCTGAGCTGCTCGATAAGATTCTGTGTGTTCATGTTCATTCGCTTTCTACCAGCGCGGCCATACGCTTGATTCCGCGATGGATATTGACCTTGACCAGAGCTTCGGTCTGACCTGATTTTTCAGCAGCCTCGCGGATCGTCAGGCCCTCCAGCTTGACCATGCGGATTACGCTTGCCTGCGTTGGCTTCAGCGCATCAAGCAGGCGCATAACCCCGAGTTGGGCGCTGACGACATCTTCATCGGAGTCGATGCCGGTGTCATCGTGCAGTTCGGTCTCGTTGGCGCGCGCGGTTTTGCGCAGCGCGTCGATCCAGCGATAGCGCGCGATCACGGCGAGCCACGGTAAAAAAGGCCGTGTCGGATCATAGCTCGACCGTTTTGAATGTAGTGAAATCATGGTTTCCTGCACCAGGTCATCGGCTTGCGCGCCGGTCATCCGTCGATCGAAGAAGCGTTTCAGCCAGTATTGGCACCCGGTTAACAGGGCCGTATAGGCCTGCGCGTCCCCATCAAGCGACCGCAGCATCAACGCATGAAGATCGTCTTCGGTGACCCGCATACACACCCTGTCATTTCGTCCCGCCACCCGTATGGCGTGCGGGTAATGGCTGTACGTTTGTTAAAGGCGAATGGTTTCAGCGGGAATGTGAAATTTGTTGCGGGTATGGCGAAAATGAAATCGCGGGGCCGACCTAGGGGCTGACCGCCATGTTGCTGCTTCCCGCCGCAGCCGCTGCCGCAATCATCGAGGCCAGAAATATGCCGCCGATCAGCAGTGCGGCGGAGCGCCCGCCGCCATGGCCGGCATGATGCGCCGATGCAGCGGCATTTTTTAGGGTAAGATGATGGGCCATTGAGGCAGGATGCGCCGCTACCGGGGACACGGCCCCTGCAACAAGCGTCAGAATTGCCAATACCGCCTTGGGTTGCTGCATCAGTCCCTCCTCACAAAAAAGAAGGGGCGACATTCGCCGCCCCGACTCGAAAAACCGGAATAAAGTGCCGACTAGGGGCTGTGCGAAGAGTTCGACGCCAGCGCGGCACCGAGACCGCCACCAACAGCAAGGCCAGCCAAACCGGCGAGGACTGCCGTCTGTCCTGCATGGCCAGAATGCTTGCGGGCAGCCAGAACCTTCTTCACGGCAACATGCTTGGCCTTGACCGGGCCGGCAACCGCAGGAGAAACCGAGGCAAACGCCAAAAGCGCGGCTACGGCCACTGAATTACGCATAGACATATAGAATCCCTTTAGGTTAATTTCAAAGCGCAACGTTGCATTGGCATGATTCGGTTCAATGTGCAAGCCCTAATGTTCTGTCCTTGGGCAACTGGGCTGCTCAAGTTTGTTCATCGGGGCGCCCATGTCCGACAAATTCCACCCCATAGCTTGTCATTGACAGGCCGCCGAGCGCATAGCCATGCACAAGTGTGCTAACCGAATTCGGCACAGCCGCAGCAAGCCCGGCCGTGTAAAGCAGCGGCAGGAAATGATCCGGGGTCGGCACCGCCATTGCATAATCGGCATGAGCCCTGACCGAAGGCAAATCGGCAGGCGCATCCCGCATCAAGGCGGCCACGGCTTCATCAAAGCGCTGCGCCCAGGGTGCGCCGGCTTCGGGCTGATCCCAGTGCAGGCGGCGCAGGTTGTGAACGATATTGCCGCTGGAGAGAATCAGCACCCCCGCATGGCGCAGCGGGGCAAGTTTGGCCCCAAGCTCAAGGTGATAGTCAAACGGCTGACGTGCATCGAGCGAAAGCTGGACAACCGGAATATCGGCGGCGGGAAACATATGGGCCAGCACGCTCCAGGTGCCATGGTCCAGCCCCCATTGATCGGGATCGGCAATGATGCGCTGCGGACGGGCCAGTTCGGCCACCTCATCGATCAGTCCCGGCAGGCCGGGCGCCGGATAGGTAAAATCGAAGAGCGGCTGCGGGAAGCCGTAAAAATCATGAATGGTGCGCGGGTGCGCCATCGTGGTCAGCGCCGTTGTCTCGATATACCAATGCGCTGAAATGCACAGGACTGCTCTGGGGCGGGGCAGATTTTCCCCGATATGGCGCCAGGCCCGCGTGTAGCGATTTTGCTCCAGCGTGTTCATCGGGCTGCCATGACCGATGAACAGCGCAGGCATCCGGGTAGGGTAGATCGACATGACGGCCCAGTTCTTTCGGCAAAAACGCCTCTGTATTCAATCCTTCCAGATTGGATCGGTTTTGTCCATGCCAGTAACGGTGCGGCGAACCGGTCTTCAGACCTGCTCGATTTTGACCTGACGCAGGCGCGGGCTGAGCAGATGCACGGCGAGCAGCGCCACCAGATAGACCCCGCCCGCCAGCGCGAACAGCAGCGCATAATTATTATGGCTGGCATCAAGAATGGCCCCGACCAGCTTGGCAAACAGCATCCCGCCAATCGCCCCCGCCGTGCCGCCAATGCCGACAACCGAACCGACCGCGCTGCGCGGAAACAGATCAGCGGGCAGCGCATAAATATTGGCGGAGAAGGCCTGATGTGCGGCGGTTGCGAGACCGATAATCGCGACCGCGCTCCACAGGCCCGAAACCGATTGCGCGCCAATAATCGGCAGTACCGCAATCGCGAACACCAGCAAACTCAGCTTGCGCGCCAGGTTGACCGAAACCCCGCGCGCCAGCAATGCCGAGGACAGCCAGCCCCCGCCCATGCTACCCAGATCGGAAATCATGTAGATGGCGGCGATCGGCAGGCCAAAATTCAGCAGATCAAGATGATAGCGATCGAACAGATAGCCGGGCAGCCAGAACAGATAGAACCACCAGATCGGATCAATGAAGAATTTGGCGATCGCATAAGCCCAGGTTTCCTTGTAGCGCATCACTGCGAACCAACCCAGTCGCGCGCTCGGATCTGGCCCGTCCTGCCTGATATAGTTCAGTTCCGACGCGCTGACACGCTTGCTCTCCTCAGGGCGGCGATAGAGGATCCACCACAGCAGCAGCCAGACGAGCCCGAAACCGCCCGTCACATAAAAGGCGGCGGGCCAGCCATAATGCAGCACCAGCCCCGGCACGATCAGCGGCGTTATCACCGCGCCAATATTGGTGCCCGCGTTGAAAATTCCGATGGCGAGCGCGCGCTCGCGCTGCGGAAACCACTCCGCCACGGCCTTGAGGCTGGCCGGAAATCCGCCCGATTCACCAATACCCAGCGCCACCCGCGCCAGCATGAACTGCGCCGCCGAGCGCGCCAGCCCATGCGCCATGTGCGCCAGTGTCCAGATGATGACCGCCATGGTAAAGCCGATCCGCGCGCCGACCCGATCCACGATGCGCCCGAACACCAGATAGCCGAGCGCATACGCCGCCTGAAACCAGAA
>JAGWQR010000224.1 GCA_028869975.1 Alphaproteobacteria bacterium
CTTGGCGGCAATGTCGATTTCCGGATTGCGGATGAACTGGGAGACATGCCCGAAGGGGCAGAGCGTGAACGCAAGATCCTCGATATCAAGGCCGAAATCGAGGCTGAACGCAAAGAAGTTCTGGCTGCCGGGGGCCTGTTCGTGCTCGGCACCGAACGACATGAGAGCCGCCGCATCGACAACCAGTTGCGCGGACGCTCCGGACGGCAGGGTGATCCCGGCCTGTCCAAATTCTACCTTTCGCTCGATGATGACCTGCTGCGCATTTTTGGCCCGGAAACGATGTTTGCGAAACTGATGCGCTCGTCACTTGAGGATGGTGAAGCGATTGCCTCCAAGCGCCTCTCGAAGGCGATCGAGCTGGCGCAGCGCAAGGTCGAGGCGCGCAATTATGACATCCGCAAGCAGGTTGTCGAGTTTGACGATGTGATGAATGACCAGCGCAAGGTGATCTATCAGCAGCGTGAGGATATTATGGACGCCGAGCGCGTCGATGATGTCGTGCTCGATATGCGTGCGGAAACGGTCAATGCAATTGTAGGCTCGGCCTGCCCGCATGGCACCTATCCCGAGCAGTGGGAAATTGGTACGCTGAAAGCGCAGGCGGCTGATATTCTGGCGGTTGATGCGCCTGTAGAAAAATGGATCGGTGAAGATCAGGTGACGGCAGAGAGCATCGCCGAGCATCTGATTGAACTCAGCAATGGCTGGATGGCGCAAAAATGCAGCGCGATTGAAGAAGATGTCTGGCACCAGATCGAACGTTCGGTGCTGCTGCAATCACTTGATCATCATTGGAAAGAGCATCTGACCATGCTCGATTCACTCAAACAGGTCATTCATCTGCGCTCTTATGCCCAGATTCAGCCAATCAATGCTTATAAGCGCGAGGCCTTTGCGTTGTTCGAACGGATGCTTGAGCTGATCCGTGAAGATGTGACCAAGGTGCTCGCGCATGCGCAGCTTATTCCGCAAGTGGCCGAGTTGCCACCGATGCCAGCCTTTGTAACAGAGCATGTTGATGCGCTGACGCGTGAGAATAACGCTGGCCATATCACCACGACCCTGCCCAATATGGCGGCAGCGATGATGGCGCCGTCTCAGCTTGAAGGCGGGGTTGATGCGCTCGATGTGCCGATCAGCCGCAATGCGCCATGTCCGTGCGGTTCTGGCAAGAAATACAAGCATTGCCACGGGGCGGCGGTTTAGGCAGTCGCAAACTCGCTGGAAACATTCGGCTCACGCTCCGGCGCCAGCCGGCTGGCATAGCTGTCCAGCCCGATTTGCAGGCCCACGAGCATATATATGAAGGGCTGATAGGCGATGCCGACAAAGGTGCAGCCCACCAGGTAGACAATATGCGCCTGCTGAAGTGCTGTCGCGAGTGCAGCAATCCACTTAGTCTCGTCTGCCCGGGATTTACGGAACCGGCGAAACAGTATTTCCATGCGGATCAGGCCCGAGATGTGCAGGAGCAGCCAGACAAACAGACCAAACCAGCCTGCTTCACCCAGCATTTCAAAATAGGAGCTGTGATAGGCGCGCCCCTTATCGATGATGAGGGTGCGCTGGGATTCCATATGGCCATCCGTGAGTACCGGCTGATTGATATAATAGCGGATATGGTTGATGCGATAGGCATCAAAGCCGCCGCCCCAGGGATGATCGTTGACATAATCGAGCGTCCATTTCCAGACCTCGATTCGTGTAAATGCTGACGTATCCTGCTTATAGCCCTCGATTGTGTTCATGCGACTGGTGAACGATGCCGGGAGTAGTGGAATGACAATCGCGGCCAGAAGACCAATCCCCGCCAGATACAAAAAGCGCCGCTTTGTCGAACGCAGCATGAGTATGGCGAGCACCGCTACACAGATCAGACCGGTGCGCGCCGCCGTACCGACCGGGATCAGCGCGCACGCAAAAACGATACCCGCCGTATAGAGATTGACCATCCAGCCCGGTCTGAAAATCGTGCTGTGCGTGCGCAAATACAGCGCCAGCGGGATAACCGAAGCCGCCACCGCAGATATGATACTCGATTCATACAGGCCTGTATTGTTCGAGACCATGAGATTGAGTTCACCATAGCCGCCGCCCCCGGTCGCGAGTGTCTTGATGCCGCCAACGACAATGATAGAGCCGACAGCAATCACCATATAGGTTATCAATGCTTCGATGCGAAGCTTTGTACGCAACGTGAAGGGCAAAAAGATCGCGAAAGCGAGCGCTTTCCATACCCAATCCCACTTGGCCCAGGCAAAATCGGGGACTTGCGCGTTGAGTGTCATCACCAGTCCGTCGATGAGCAGGATTACCATCAGAAATTGCCGAAAGGTGAAACGCGCGCTAGATTTGTCCTCGCGCAGGAACCACCCCAACACCGCCGCCACAACAAAAATGAGCGAAACCGGCACCGAATTGATGAGATAATAGCTCAGCCGCTGCGGGGAAACAATGTCAACATAGACATAGCCCAACACGAATAGAAATGGCTTGCGAAAGCCAAGCAGCAACAGAATGCTGATGAATGCGACAAAGAACAGATCATGGAACATCGCGTTTGCCCCATGCTGCTTTGACTTCGTCTGGTTCTGGATCGGCAATTTCCGAGTCGAGATCAGGCCGACGCAGCAGCCGCCATGCCACCAGCAGTAGCAATCCATGCGACAACAGCAGCGAAAACTTGTCGATCATGACTGTTGCATAACGTGCAGCGGTTGACGCGACGTTAAGGCTTACCTGTCTATAAGCTGGCCATGCGCATTCTTCATATTCTCGATCATAGCCTGCCGATGCACAGTGGCTATACATTCCGCACCCGCGCGATCATGAAGGCGCAGCAGGCAATAGGATGGGATGTGTCCGGTGTTACCGGTGTGCGCCACGCGGCCAAAGGCCCTGATGTCGAAATCAGCGACGGGCTGACCTTCTATCGTACGCAACCTCTCACGCCATTGCCACCGCCCATCGGGGAATGGCGCGAAATTCGAGTGCTGGCCGGGCGGATTTCAGACATTGTGAACACGTTCAAACCTGATATTATCCATGCCCACTCGCCGGTCCTTTCAGGGCTTGCGGGATTGCGTGCGGCACGCAAGGCACGTCTGCCATTCATTTATGAAATCAGGGCGTTCTGGGAAGACGCGGCGGTGGGCAATGGCACCGGGCGGGAGGGGAGTGCGCGCTATCGGGCCACAAAAGCGCTCGAAACCTGGGTGTGCCGGCACGCGGACGCCGTCGTTGTCATCTGTGATGGACTGAAGCGCGATTTGATGATGCGCGGTATTTCCAAGGAGAAAATCACTGTTTCGCCCAACGGCGTTGATCTGGAATTGTTTGGTACGCCTGCATCCTATGATACGGCGCTCGCTGAAGAACTTTCTCTCAATGGGAAAAATGTGGTCGGCTTTGTGGGCAGTTTCTATGATTATGAGGGCCTGGACATCCTGATCGAGGCGATGCCAACATTGATTGAAACAACGCCCGATGCGTATCTCCTGCTTGTAGGTGGCGGGCCGATGGAAGCGGCGCTGCGCGCGCAGGCAGAGTCCTCTTTCGCCGCCGGACATATCCATTTCATTGGCCGGGTGCCGCATGATACGGTCGGGCGCTATTACAGCCTGATCGATGTGCTCACTTACCCGCGCAAGGCCATGAGGCTGACCGATCTGGTCACGCCACTCAAACCGCTCGAAGCCATGGCGCAACGTCGGCTGGTTGCTGCATCGGATGTTGGCGGCCATCGTGAACTGATCGAGAATGGCGTGACAGGCACATTGTTTGCTCCTGATGATCCAGAATCCTGCGCGGCAGCACTCGGTGAGATGTTCCGCAATCGCCATAACTGGGAAGCACGCCGCGACACAGCCCAGAATTTTGTGCGTCAGGATCGTAACTGGTTGTCAAACATTTCCTGTTATGAGCCGGTTTACCACAAATCGATTGCCGCACATGAGGGGCTTCGCCGATGAAATATGATCTGTCACGACTGTCGCGTCTGCCTCTGGCTTATTGGGTTGCCGGATTTTTTGGTCTTGCCGTGAGCATATTGGTCGTGGGGGCACCACACTGGATTATCAATAGCGCGGTGCGGCAAACCGGAATCGGATGGGCAATTCCCTTTTTTCATCCGCCCCTGGGAACCAGGCGTGTACTGCTGCTGGCGCTGCTCGTTGGCGGCACGACAGCAGGGGGCATCGTGGCGGTACAGCAGCTAAAGCAAAAATTATTCCGTCCTAAACTTCCAGCATTTTCGCGAAATACACTCTATCCAAAGCCTAATTCTGAAAAAAATGCTGAAACGGAAGTGCTCGGCACGATTGCATCGGGGCGTAAACCGATTTTCGCGGATCGCGAGCTGGGCGCTCCGCTCATGTCCGATGCAGCGCTTGAGCAAGGACAGAAGATCGGCATTGTCATGCCGGACGATCATGGCAGTGAGACGGCGGGTGCCTTTGAATATCCGCCTGAGGTAAAAGCATTTCCGTTGTCGGCACAGCCGATATCTGAGCCGGAAATTGATGCAGGTCAGCTTGTTCCCGCTGCAAATGATTCATTTGAGAGCATCGATGAACGTGCGTCGGAAACGGTGTCGTCCCTATTGCCTTCACCACCGGCACAAAGTGTAACGGAGCACAGGGCACCCGATATGCACTCGATTGAGGATATGATCGTGCGGCTTGAAGCTGGCCTGAAAACGCTGGGCTCCCATCCGCCTGAACCGCCGCAACCAAACATGGAGGCAATTCCGCCAACGTCTTCGGCAGTTCCGGCAGCCCCGATCCTCAGTGTCGTGCCCGCGCCAGTATCCAAACCGACCGATATTGCCGCACAGGCCGACGATGCGATGCTCAAACAGGCGATGTATACGTTGAGCAGACTTGTTGGCGGCGCACGCTAGCTGAAATTATAGGGATCGACATCGACCATGACACGAATCGTCCGCGATGGCGGGTTCGCCGTCAGCCAGGCCATCAGATAATCCTGTAGTGGCGCGGCCCGTGCGGCATGAATTAGCAGGCGATAACGATAAAGACCGCGCAGGATTGCCAGGGGGGCTGGCGCCGGCCCATAGATGTTGATGTCATGCGCCCGCGGGGCCGACCGGACAAGCTGACGGGCATGATTTTCAGCTTTTTCCTGATGCTCCGAGGAGATAATCAGTGCCGCATATCGCGCATAGGGCGGGGCTTTTGCGCCATACCGCGCGCGTAATTCGGTCTCATAAAACACAACCGCATCGGCACTCAGCAGGGACTGTATGACAGAGGACTGAATTGCACGGGTCTGGATCATGACCTGCCCGGGCTTTGCAGCGCGCCCTGCACGACCGGCAACCTGCGAGATCTGCTGGAAGCAGCGTTCGGCTCCGCGCAAATCGCCGCCTTGCAGCCCCAGATCGGCATCGATCACCCCGACCAGCGTCAGATTGGGAAAATGATAACCTTTGGTGACAATCTGCGTACCCACAACAATGTCGATGCGACCCTCCTGCATTGCCATTCCGAAGGCCTCCAGCCGTGTGCGGTTGTCGAGGGTATCCGAGGTCGCCACTGCGACCCGCGCTTCGGGAAAATGTGTGGCCACTTCCTGCGCAATCCGTTCGACTCCGGGGCCACAGGCGACAAGCGATTCGGAATCGCCGCACGCGGGACAAACGCTGGGCAGCGGGATGCTATGGCCACAATGATGGCATTGCAGGCGAGGAAACTGCCGATGCTCGACCATCCAACTACTGCAATTCGGGCACTGGACGCGATGGCCGCAGGTGCGGCACAAGGTGAGTGGCGCATAGCCGCGCCGGTTGAGATAGAGCAGACTTTGCTCGTGTGCGCCAAGGCGCTGCGCAAGGGCATCGACCAGCGCCGGTGCGAGCCAGGTGCCCGGATTTGGCGGCGTAACGAGCAGATCGAGCGCCTGAATATCCGGCAGTCTGGCGCCCCCGAAACGCGTATCGAGCCGAATCTCACTGTATTGCCCGCGCTCGACCTGCAAAAATGTTTCCAGCGCCGGTGTGGCGGAGGCCAGTATGACCGGAATTTCTTCATAACGTGCACGCATCACGGCGGTATCGCGCGCATGATAGGGAACACCATCTTCCTGCTTGAAACTCTGCTCATGAGCCTCATCGACAACAATCACGCCCAGGTTTTTGTAGGGCAGAAACAGCGCCGATCGTGCCCCGATCACGACAGGGGCATGGCCCAGTGCAATGGAGCGGAACGCCTCTCTGCGCGCCGCCGGGGTTAACTGACTGTGCCAGGCGCAGGGCATGGCGCCGAAACGCGCCTCGAAGCGCGAGAGGAATGGCACTGTCAATGCGATTTCTGGAAGGAGAACGAGCGCTTGCCGGCCTTGCGCCAAAGTCGAGGCGACGGCTTCAAAATAGACTTCGGTCTTGCCGGATCCTGTAACGCCATACAGCGAAAATGCGGCGAATGCCGATGCGTTGACAGCATGGCGCAATCGATCTGCCGCAGCATCCTGCTGCGCTGACAAGCACGGGACGCCGGGTGATTTTTGGGCGGGGTCCGCATCCCAATCGCGCGATTTGCGCGCCCGTTTGGGCAGTTCAAGCCCGATCCCCCCGGCCAGCACCATGCGCAAAACGGCAGATTGTTCGGCAACATAATAATGGGCCGTCCATTCTATCAGCCGCAGCAGGGC
>JAGWQR010000024.1 GCA_028869975.1 Alphaproteobacteria bacterium
AACTGATTGCTGTCATCCGCCAGCGGCTGGATCATCAATTTGGGGAAATTGGCCGTGCGCTCAAGGAACTGGGCTTTACCGGCCCGGTCGGGCGTCAGGTTGTTTTAACCGGCGGCGGTGCCGAAATGAAAGGCATTGCTGATTATGCACAAACCGTGCTGGGGCGTGCGGTGCGCATTGGCCGGCCGCGGCCCATGTTAGGGCTGCCCGAAGCGCATAGCGGGCCTGGATTCGCAACGCTGGCCGGCCTGGCGCGCTTTGCGGCGTCCAACCCGGTTGATCTGCGGGCTTATGCGGGTATTGATCCAGCAAATGTTGCGGGCAAGCGCATTTCGCTTTGGCGACGCCTCATCAATCTGTTCCGGACAGGCTACTAGATTGGTCGGCAGTTCCCTGCTCATCGCGCGCCATGTTGCGGCAAACGATTCTAAAATTGCGACGAATGGAGTCGGTTTTGCGTGCGTTGACTCGCAATATCTTGCATTATCAACTGAATCACACCACCATATTTTGGATGCCTTTTGGGGCGACACTGCGAAGGGGAATAGGTTATGAGTATCGAATTTCATGCATCGGAGGCCAACGAACTTTCTCCACGCATCAGTGTGATCGGGGTTGGTGGTGCCGGGGGCAATGCTGTTGCGAACATGATAGCGGCGCAGGTGCGCGGCGTTGATTTCATCGTTGCCAACACCGATGCGCAGGCCCTCAATTCATCAGCAGCGGAAAATCGCATCCAGCTTGGCCTTAAAATGACGCAGGGTCTGGGCGCCGGTGCAAAACCTGAAATTGGCCGCGCGGCGGCCGAGGAAGCAACGGCAGACATCGAAAAGGCACTTGAGGGCGCGCATATGTGCTTCATCGCGGCGGGCATGGGTGGTGGTACCGGCACAGGCGCCGCACCCGTGATTGCCAAGCTGGCGCGCGATCGCGGCATCCTGACCGTCGGTGTCGTCACCAAGCCGTTCAGCTTTGAAGGTTCGCGTCGGATGAAATCGGCTGAAGCAGGCATTATCGATCTGCAAAAGCATGTTGATACGCTCATTGTCATCCCCAACCAGAACCTCTTCCTGGTTGCCAACGCCGATACGACGTTCCGGGAAGCCTTCCAGATGGCCGATGAAGTGCTCCAGCAGGGTGTGCGCTCGATCACCGACCTGATGGTTATGCCCGGCCTCATCAACCTTGATTTTGCCGATGTGCGCTCGGTGATGGGCGAGATGGGCAAGGCAATGATGGGAACCGGCGAGGCTTCTGGCGATAATCGCGCCGTGCAGGCCGCAGAACGCGCCATTGCCAACCCGCTGCTGGACGGCGTGTCGATGAAGGGTGCCAAAGGCGTCATTATCTCGATCACAGGCGGCGATGACATGCGCCTGATGGAAGTGGACGAAGCTGCGAGCACGATCAAGGAACTGGTTGATCCGGATGCGAACATCATCTGGGGATCAGCGTTCAACAATGAACTTGATGGCGTGATTCGTGTGTCGGTTGTCGCCACAGGAATCGAGGCAGAGGCCATGGAAGCGCCCGAGCCGGCGCGTGTCTTTGCCTTTCCGAATGCCAAAAAAGAAGCGATCATCAAGCCCGCCAAGGCCACGGTTGCGGATATGGTATCTGTCGAAGCCGCGCCGGGCACGCCCGCACCCATGACCGAAGAAACGCCCGCAGCGTCTGCCGCGCCGGTTATGACCAGCGCCGAAGTGACTGCGTCGCCGTCGATGCATACTGACGAGGCTCCGGTTATCGCTACGGCCAGCGTTCTCCCACCAGCCGCAGATGAGCTGGTGCTGGGTGCCGAGGATATGCTGGAACTCAGCGAGGAGGTTCAAGCCACTGAACCTGCAGCCGAAGCCAGCAAAACGCATAGCTGGCTTGCGCCGGGCAAAGATGAAGCGATTGCGCCCCTTCCCGAGGCCAAGCCCGCCGAACCGGCGCCCCGCATCGCGCATGGCGGAGGCACGCTGTTCGAGCGGATGTCGAACATTGCCAAGGGCAATGCGCGGGGTACCGAAGATGCCGAGACAAAGTCAGATCCGCTTGATATTCCGCGCTTTCTCAATCGCCAAAATAACCAGTAACTGTCCGATCTCGCACTCAGCTATTGCCTAGTCGCGTTATTTGTCAGGAGCGGGCGTCGCCGGTCTGACCCCGGCAATGCCCGCTCTGTCTTGGGGCAGGGCCCGGATGGTTGCATTGCCCGACGCGCACACTAAATGAAGCGCATGATTCAAGCACGATTTGCATGGCTGAATGCCATAGGCCTTGCGCTGGCTGTCACAGGGGTGATGCCGCTCGGCGCGCAGACTGTAGGCTATCCGGTGGTTCAGCCCACCGACGACTATGCGACTCACCTGCGCACCCTCGCGCACAACCCGCGTGATCTGAACGCGCTGATCGGTGCCGGGCAATCCGCGCTGAGCGTGGGAGACGCCACGGCGGCGATCAATTTCTTCGGCCGGGCGGATACGGTTTCGCCCAATGACGGACGGGTGAAGGCAGGATTGGGTTCTGCCTTGCTGCTGCTGGAACGGCCTGAAGATGCCCTGCGCCTTTTCAGCGAGGCAACAGTGCTGGGCGTGCCCCAATCCGCCATCGCGGTTGATCGTGGCCTCGCCTATGATTTGCGCGGCGATCAGACAAGCGCACAGCGAGATTATGCCATGGCGATGCAGGGCGGCACGCCGAGCGATGAGTTGCGGCGTCGCTATGCGCTCTCGCTGGGCATATCTGGGCGCAAGAATTCCGCGCTGTCCGTGCTTTATCCGCTGCTGCAACGCGAAGATCAGGCCGCCTGGCGCGACCGCGCCTTCATTCTGGCGATGAACGGCGATGTCAGTGGCGCAGATTATATCACAAAAACGGTGTTGCCGGCGCAGGCGAACGCCATGGATCCATTCCTGCGGCGGCTGGCGACCCTGAACCCGGCGCAGCGCGCCCGCGCCGTCACTTATGGCGAAATGCCAGAGGATCAGCTCCCCGGCACGCCGACGACAATCGCGGTTGCCGCATCGACGCAAGCACCGGCAGCCAATACGACCTACGCACAGCCGTCCCCCGTTCGTGTGGCTACGACCGCACCTGTGCCATCGGTCTATAGTTCGGGCTATACCCCTTATGCGCCACGGCAGGCAGTACCCGCTTCCGTTCCCGCAGCACCGCCGGTTTCTTATGCCACTGGCGTTCCGGCTCAGCCTCCCGCGCTGACCCATACACAGCAACTGGCGCAGCTTGCTCAAAAGACCGGACTTGATGGGCAGAGGGTGTCGCTACGCCGCTTGCCGACACCGGAATCCGCGCCGCGCACAGCTTTGAATACGGCCCCCGCTGTGCCGGTTTCAACACCCCTGCCGCAAAAGCAGATTGTCATACCGCCGCCACAGCCGATGGAACAGGTTGCCGCCGCTTCTCAGACAGTCGCGCCCAAATCCGCAGCCCCGGTTGCCGTGACCGCGCAGCCGCGTTTCGCACTTTCTTCATTGTTTGACGATATGAAGATGGATCCGGAAACGCCCGCCGTCCACGTACTTTCCGCGAGTGAGATGCACAAAGCGCAGCTTGTCGAGCGCAAGCAGGCGAAGATCGAGGCTGCGGCAAAAGCTAAGGCCGATGCTGAGGCCAAAGCCGCCGCCGAGGAAAAAGCAAAGGAAGAGGCGGCCGCCGAGGCCAAGGCGAAGCTGGCGCGTGAAAATCCCGCACGTAGCTGGGTGCAGGTCGCGACCGGCAACAACCGCCATGGTTTCGAGCATAGCTGGAACAAACTGCGTGATGGCCATGACGCGCTCTTCAAACACCAACATGCCTGGACGGCGCCGGTGCGGCGCACGTTCCGCATTCTTGTGGGTCCGTTCCGCACCCCCAAGGGCGCGCGGGCCTTCCTCGCCAAAATGAGCGGCGATGGCGTATCCGGCAATCTCTATACGAGTGATGCAGGCGAGGTGGTGACGCCCATCGGCGGCGAATGAGGGTGCCGCAAGCGCCCTATGCCTGCGACCCGGCCCGCTCACGCGGACGACTGCATCATCCGCCCGACAGTCAGAGCCGGGGGCCACGCGATGCCTTTCAGCGCGATCGTGACCGGATCATCCATTCATCGGCGTTCCGCAAATTGCGCCACAAGACGCAGGTGTTTGTTGCACCCGATGACGATCATTACCGGGTGCGACTTACGCATAGTCTGGAAGTGGCGCAGATTGCTCGCACCATAGCCCGTGCGCTCGGGCTGAATGAGGATCTGACAGAGGCGCTGGCGCTTGCGCACGACATCGGCCATCCGCCCTTTGGTCATGCTGGAGAAGATGCGCTCAAAGACCGGTTGGCGGCGCAGGGCGGCTGGGATCATAACGCGCATACCATCCGCACGTTGACGCTGATCGAGCGCCCATACGCCCATTTCAATGGCCTTAACCTGTCTTGGGAGCTGCTCGAAGGCCTCGCCAAGCATAATGGCCCGGTGCTGTGCCCGCCCTGGGCGCTTGCCGACTATGATGCGCAGCACCCGCTTGATCTGACGCGCTGGCCAAGCCTGGAGGCGCAGGTGGCGGCGCTCGCTGATGACATCGCCTATGACAATCATGATATTGATGATGGGCTGCGTTCGGGTATTCTCGCGCTTGATGATCTGCTTGATGTGCCGTTCATCCGCGCGTCATGGTCAGGGGTGCGCGTAGCGCTGCCCGATGCGCCGATGGCCCTGCAGATGCGCGAGCTGATCCGCGATATGATCGGCGCGATGGTCAATGATCTGATAGCGCACAGTCGCGCGGTGCTGGCGGCGGCGAACATCGACTCAGTTGAGGATGTGCGCGCTGCCGGGGGTGCACTGATCGCGTTCTCGGCGCCGATGGCGGCAGCGGAACGCGCGCTGAAAACGATGCTCTATTCTCGGCTATACCGTGCGCCGCAGGTGTTGACGCTGGCCGAGCGCGCATGGGAGGTGACGAGGGGGCTGTATGATCTTTACGCAGCGAATCCGGCGCATCTGCCCGCCGACTGGCACGCCGCTCTGCCAGAGGCGCAACCAGAGCGTGCGCGCCACATCGCCGATTTTATCGCGGGGATGACCGACCGTTATGCCATAGCCCGCTATGAAAATTTCATCGGGCCGTCAGGCTTTTCTTCGGGTTTTTGACGCCTAGAATTTCGGTTCGGGATCGCCTGCCGCAATTACTTTGGCGTCGGTGGTCAGCACTTCGCCGCCATGGAAATGCAGTGTCATTCGAAGTGTTGTGCCGGAGGTTAGTGCAGGCGTGACATCCATCAGCATGACATGCATGCCGCCCGGTGCAAGTGTGACGAGCCCGTGCGCGGGCAGATCAATTTTGTCGAGCATGGTCATTTCACTCATGGCACCTTTGGATTGCGTGGCATGGATCATGGCGCTACCGACCCCGGGCGCGCTCACGCTGTCGAGCGCAATCAGCGTGTCGCCGCCATGGAGCGTGAAATAGGCCGCCGAAGGTTGCCCCGGCACCGCACTCAGGCGCACCCAGCCATGGTCAACGCTCGGCTTGTTATTGGCAGCCTGCGGTGTCTGGCCTGATGGATGGCAGCCGGCGATCAGCAGAACAGCGGCGGCCATGGCCAATCGAAGCGATTTCATATGCGTCTCCATGAAAGAGTCGACCTGCCCTAGCCCAAGTCTTGAACCATGACAATTCGCCCCTATATCGGCGGCATGAACCGGCAGCTTTTCTGCTAATCTTGTTCTTTTATGAGGGTGAACATGGCTAAAGTAATCGGGATTGATCTGGGTACGACCAATAGTTGCGTCAGTGTGATGGAGGGCGGCAAGCCCAAGGTGATCGAAAATGCAGAAGGTGCGCGCACCACGCCATCGATCGTCGCGTTCGCCAAGGATGGCGAGCGGCTCATCGGCCAACCCGCCAAGCGGCAGGCGGTGACGAACCCCGAGAACACCGTGTTCGCGGTCAAGCGGCTGATCGGGCGGCGGTTTGACGATCCGATGACCAAGAAGGACATGGAACTGGTGCCCTACTCAATCACCAAGGGCAAGAACGGCGATGCCTGGGTGAAAGCAGGGGGCAGTGATTATTCGCCGTCGCAAATTTCGGCCTTCACGCTTCAGAAAATGAAGGAAACCGCCGAGAGCTATCTCGGCGAAACCGTCACACAGGCGGTTATCACCGTGCCCGCCTATTTCAACGATGCCCAGCGCCAGGCGACCAAAGATGCCGGCCAGATCGCGGGCCTTGAGGTGCTGCGCATCATCAACGAGCCGACGGCGGCGGCGCTTGCCTATGGGCTGGAGAAGCAGGACGGCAAACTGATCGCGGTTTATGACCTTGGCGGTGGCACGTTCGATGTCTCGATTCTCGAAATCGGTGACGGCGTGTTTGAGGTGAAATCAACCAACGGCGACACCTTCCTCGGCGGTGAGGATTTCGATGCCAAGTTGGTCGAGTTCCTCGCGGGCGATTTCAAAAAGGCCGAGAGCATTGACCTGACCAAGGACAAGCTCGCACTCCAGCGTTTGAAGGAAGCCGCCGAAAAGGCGAAGATCGAGCTTTCCAGTGCGCAGACCACCGAAGTCAACCTGCCGTTCATCACGGCGGATGCGAACGGGCCCAAGCACCTCGTCAAGAGCATTTCACGCACCGATCTTGAAAAGCTGGTCGAGCCGCTGATCGCGCGCACGCTTGATCCCTGCAAAAAGGCGCTCGCCGATGCAGGCGTGAAGGCGGGTGACATATCGGAAGTCGTGCTCGTCGGCGGCATGACGCGGATGCCGCGCGTGCGCGAAGTTGTGAAGACTTTCTTCGGCAAGGAACCGCACACCGGTGTCAACCCCGATGAGGTGGTGGCGATGGGTGCCGCTATCCAGGCGGGCGTGTTGCAGGGCGATGTGAAAGATGTGCTGCTGCTCGATGTGACGCCGCTGAGCCTTGGTATCGAGACGCTGGGTGGCGTGTTCACCCGCATGATTGATCGCAACACCACGATCCCGACCAAGAAATCGCAGGTCTATTCGACCGCCGATGACAATCAGCAGGCAGTCACCATCCGCGTGTTCCAGGGCGAGCGTGAAATGGCGGCGGACAACAAGCTGCTCGGCAATTTTGATCTGATCGGCATTCCGCCAGCGCCGCGCGGCGTGCCGCAGATCGAGGTGACGTTCGACATCGACGCGAATGGCCTCGTCAGCGTCACCGCCAAGGACAAGGGCACCGGCAAGGAGCAGCAGATCAAGATCCAGGCATCGGGTGGCCTTTCGGACAGCGACATCGAGAAGATGGTGGCCGATGCCGAAGCCTTCGCCGAAGAGGACAAGAAGAAGCGCGAGGCGGCCGAGGCCAAGAACAACGCCGAGAGCCTCATCCACACCACCGAGCGCCAGTTGCAAGAGCATGGTGACAAGGTGGATGCCGAACTGAAAGCGGAGATCGAAGCGGCGGTGAAGGAAGCCAAGGACGCGGTTGAGAGCGGCGATGCCGAGACCATGTCCACAAAGGC
>JAGWQR010000225.1 GCA_028869975.1 Alphaproteobacteria bacterium
CCGAGATGCTGCGTATCTGTGCGCGCGGCATAGTTTACAATCTCCTGCACCTGTTGGCCTTCGAGGCGCATCGGCTGATGCACTTCCTTGCCCAAGCGAATATCGAGCTTTTCGGCGCGTGGCAGGGCGGCGATCATCACCTCGAACGGACAGGTGGAAATGACGCGTACATTAGCGAACCCCAGCCGCTTGGCGAGCCCCATGTCATGTTCAAGCCGCTCGGTGACTTCGGCATGGGACATCACATGATCGCGGAACTGGAGCACATCGAACGAGACATCCATGGTAACTGGCGTGGTGTTGTATCGCGCCATCCAGCCGTGCCAGCGCGCAACGAATTCCTCCCCTGGATCGGGATAGCGCAGCGACATTTCATCGACAATCTCGATGCCATCTGCACCTGGCAGGTTCTCGGACACTTCGCGGATTTGATCCTCCAGCATCAATTCCTTGAAGAATTGCGATTGCTGATAGCTGTAAAAGGAAACACCGAGCTTAATCATGCTGCCAGCTCCAGATGATAAGTGATGACCTGCGGGGTCTTATCCGACCCCGCACCCGTGCCGAGCGACGGGGGTGCTTTCACCCAGTTTTCATCGGTCGGCAGATAGCCATAGGCCGCGATCACGCATTGCTGAAAGCGGATGATGTGCGCACCAGCGCTGAGGCCACCGGGCTTGGCGATGTGCAGCACCGCCTCATCATCATAATCCCAATGTTCCCAAACCGCGCTTTTGATCTTGTCAAAACTGCGCGGCGGTTTGTTGTTGATTGCAAAGGATTGGGCACTCACCGGATAGTGCACGCCATCGACCACCAGATAATAGCCACAGTGCAACGACAGGAACACGCCGCGATAATTGGCATTGCGCACGGCTATCGAGAAACCAACGACTGCGCCATCGACGATATGGTTTCGCAGGCTATCCGCGCGGATCAGATAATTGTCGAACATCTCACACTTTTCCTTGTTCGAGTTGCGTTGCTGCGTAATCGGCGGCGCGCGAGGCCAGTGCCATCACCGTTAATGTCGTGCCCGAGCAACCGCCGCTCGCAAACGCGCTGGCGTCGGCCACGAACACATTGGGTGCATCCCAAACCTGGTTATAGCTGTTGACTACCGAGGTGGCGGGATCGTCGCCCATCCGCGCGCCACCAGATTCATGGATGCACGCGCCGGGTGCCATCGATTTGCAGAAATAGCGGCGGAACAGCATCCGGCTTATCGGATCGGCATCGGGGAAGGCGCCACGTCCATGCTCCTCCAGTCCAACATAAGATCCGGCGAACTCGGTATCGAGCCCGGCATGGGCGCACATGTGGGTGATTGCCGCCACCTGTGCGCGCGCCATCGCGATTTCGTTTTCCCGCATACGAATATCGATATGCGGGATGGGTATGCCCCATCTGTCCTTGCGCGTGGGGTGCAGGGAAACGCGGTTGTCGGCATGGGGCAACACCTCGCCAAATCCCATAATGCCGAACTTGGCGGGTTTGGCCGGGGGTGCATACAAGCGGCCTATCGTACCCTGATAGCCAAAGCCGCGCATAAAATCCGGGTTGCTGGCCCCATCCAGATTCTCCCAGCGTGGAATGAACACGCCGCCCGACGTGCCATAAAAAGGATCGGGTGGCACGCTGTCATCGCGCTCCGCGCCGGTTTGCCCCGGCACGGTACCCATGATCAGATTGGGCACCTGATCCATGAAATAGCGGCCGAGATTGCCCGAATTATTACCAATACCATTGGCGTGTTTGCCACCCGCCGAATTAAGCAACAGCCGCACAGATTCGATCGGTGAGGCACAGACCATGACGATGCGCGCATCCGCCGCCTCGACTGTCTTTCTTGCGCGGTCGGCGAATTCAACCCCGGTCGCTTTGCCGTTTGCAGGATCGGTCAGAATGTGGCGCACCACAGCATCGGATCGGATGCTGAGTTTGCCTGTCTCCATTGCGGCCAGAATGGGTTGCGGAATCCTGCGCGCGTTGGGCGGCATATAGCGCCACGAAATCGCCTTGCGATCGGGCCAGTTCGCCTCGGTTTTTGCCTTGAAGTCGTTTTCGGCCGCAGTGAGTTTCGAAGGCCCTGCATAATGGCTGTCGGGCAGGTTGGGAATGCCTTCCGCGCACCCGCGCAGTTGCAGCATGTCTTCCACGCGCGCATACCAGCGTTCAAGATCGGCGTATGAAATCGGCCAGTCCTGACCATAGCCATCGCGGCTTGCGGCCTTGAAATCATAATCCGACCAGCGCATCAGGACCCGGCCAAAGGTGTGCAGGCGTCCGCCGAGCTGTTTGCCACGGATCCAGAGGAATGGTGCATCTTTGGGTGTTGAGTAGGGATGCTCGCCATCCTTGACGAACAGATGTCGTTGCTGCGGGCCATACAGTGCAACTTTGGACTGGACAGGCTGCCCGGTCAGCGCCGCCACCGCACGATCCCAGATCTGGATGCCTTTTTCCCTGGGGCCGTTGCCGTTGACCGGAAAATCATCGGGCGTGATCGTGCGGCCTGCCTCCAGCAACAGCACATCAAGCCCGCGCGCGGTCAGCTCATAGGCGGTAAAGCTGCCCGCAGCGCCTGAACCCACCACAATGGCATCATATTGTTTGCTCATATGCCCTACCGCAAGATTATAGTGCGTCATGTCATTGCCAATTATGCGATGCAGCCATCAAACCATATCATTATTTGCGATATATGTCGTAGCCATGGATCGCCAGAATGATGTCCGGCAGGTGTTCCGATCCTTATCGGAGCACCTGCGGCCCGCATCAGAACTTGTAATTGAGTGAGGCGCCGATCGTGCGGATCGAATTATAATCGAACGTCTGCATGATTGACGCCTTGTTGAAAACATTGGCGTCGAGTGGATCGAACGCCAGATATGATGGCACCAACTGGTTGTTGCAATCTTTGCAGAAGATGGCAACCTCCATCCGCGCGTCAATCCGCAAGCCGATGCTGGCGCCCAGCAGGTTTGTATCGCCGATTGCGGTCAGTGGTGAGCCGCTTGCACTGAAGTTGATCGAGGAGCGATGATACCAATTTCCCTCAATGAACAATTTGTTTTTCGCGCCAATCGGGAATTCATATTTCGAATCGAGAGTGGAAACGAGGTGCGCAGACGTTGGCGTCGCCAGCCCGGCACCGTTGAAGCTTCCGTTGCAGTTCGCAAGGCCGGGCGCGCACTGATTGCCTGGGAAATTGGTGAACTTGGCGTCTTGCAATGTCGCCGCATAATTGATCGTCCAGTTGCGCGTCGGCCTGGCTGTGGCATTGATTTCGATACCCTGTGACTTAACCGTTGCGGCATTTTCAATGACGAATTGAGCGCCCTGTGCGTTAAACGCCTGCACCTGGAAATTATTGAAGTGTTCGAGGAATGCGGAGATGTTCAAACGCAGCTTGTGATTAAATAAACTGGTTTTCAGGCCAGCCTCCAGATCGGTTGCGGTTTCCGGCAAGACCAGGGGATTTTCTCCAACAAAGGCGATGGTTGTGTTGTAACTTGGCCCCTTATAGCCTGTGCCCCAGGTGACATAAGCCATGACCGCCGGGGTGACTTGATATTGCCCGCCAATCTTGTAGCTGAAATTGGTGTTGGTATATGGAGCTGGATTGATCGGTCCGAGTACGCCCATCAGATTGACAATGTTCGCGGCACCGGGAGTAGTTCCGGTTGTCGAATTCAGCGCAACACGGTCGTTGGTCACACGACCGCCAGCAAGCAGCGTAAATTGATCGGTCAGATGATAGTTGAACTGACCATAGGCGGCGAGACTGGTATTGACTTGCGCATAGTTGCTCGTTCCATCAAAAAATCCGGGAATGCCGGTCGGTCCGGTCAATGGTGCACCATCCCCGTTGAACTGACTAAAGTCGGAGAGCGATGATTTGAATATATAAAGCCCAACTTGCCCGTCTATTTGCTTGCCATGGTTGATGGCTAGACGCAGTTCGTCAGAGAACTGATTATAAAGCTGGTGCGTGTTGTTTATGCGGACAGTGCTGTAGCCTTCTAGCGCCGAGTCGAAATTAAGCGAAAGCACATAAGCCCGCCATGCGGCGATATTGCTGAGGGTCAGCTCCGAATTGATATTGTATTTGATATTGAGCGAGAGGCCATATGTGTCAACGCTCCGGAAATCCGGCCCCACGGCCCCGAAATAAAGATTGCTCGGGCTCGAGATGAGGTTGTCACCCGCAATATTGGCAGCCTCCACGCCATTGGGGGCAACACTGCGCCAGCTTCGATCCCAAATGCCACCGATACCGCGTTCTCGGCTGTAATCCCCGATGATGTACACGCTGAGATCGGAAGTAGGCTTGTATAGATAGCGAAGATTGATCGCCGTACGCCCCTGATAATCCTCCTGACCTGGGTGAGAACTGCCGTTGACATCCTTGACGATAGGATCCTGGTATGATTCCAACGCGTTGATACGCAGCGCCGAATCCTGGGAGACAGGCAGGTTGATCATCCCCTTGGCGACGAGTCCGACATGGCCGCCTGGCGCGGTATCGCGATCATCATATTCAAGATTGACCGATCCCTCGGTCTTGCCAAGCACGGGCGGATTTGAAATGACGTTCATCAAGCCCGCAGAAGAGTTGCGCCCAAACAGCAGGCCCTGAGGGCCGGTGAGTACCTCGACGCTTTTCACGTCATCAAGAATGCCGTTACTCATGAACAGTGGCACCCCGAGCGAGACATCGTTGACCATCACACCGACGCTTGAGTCGATGTTGGCGGTAAAAATCTGGCTGCCAACGCCGCGCAAGGAATAGGCATTGTCTGAACCGATCGACAGGCTGGGGACGGCGAGCGAAATCTGCACAAGATCATTCAGCTTGCGTTCCCGGAGATCCTCGCCACTGACGGGCGTCACCGCGACTGGAACCTTTTGCAGCGATTCATCGCGCCGCTGCGCCCGGACAATGATGTCCGCGACGCCGCTGTCGCTGGCCGCGTTGCTGTTTGCCGAGGCCTGCTGCTGCGCCATTGCAGGGGCAGCAGACATAAGAGCAATGCCCAGCGCCGCAAATGACATTCCTGTGTGAATAATCTTCATATTTCCTCCCAAAAAATTGGCAACCAATACAATTATTGCGCTCGAGTCGCGATAATGGTCACTCAACCCCGATTATTATTTTTATGTTCATATTTGCAAGGCATTTAACGTTCATGTATGGAATATTATATTTATCCTTGACCATTCAATTTATATGCATCATGCATGAGAAATGACTGAATCCGGCCACGGCAGTAAACGCAGGTTCGAGCGGACAGACCGCCAATCAAACACGCAATCCATTCTTGATCTGCTGCGCGCCAATGGGCCATTGACACAGGCCGATATATCACGCGCGACTTCGCTCTCGCGCGCCACCGTGAACAACATCGTGCAGGCATTGCGGGATCAGGGCACTGTGGAATATGAATGGAAGAACCGGCGTGAGGCGCTGGTGGGGCTTTCGTCCGCACGCGGTGCCATCATCTCGATCATGGTGCACGACATGGCGGTGCAGGCCTGCCTGTTCGATTTTGCGCAGCAAACCCGCCTAGATCTATCGTCAGGGGACTTGGTTGGCATCAGCGCGCCCGAAAGCAGCCCGGCTGTTGTGCTAGCGCTTGCCCGGCGGCTGATTGATGGGGGTGCGGGCAGGGGGGTGAGTGTGGCTGGTGTGGCGATCGCAATCGAAGGCCCGATCGAAAAATCGACCGGGGCAATCGCCCGGTGGGCCTGGCAACGCCTGCCGCACTGGAAAGGGCTGAATTTGCGCGAGTATTTTATGCGCCATTTGCGCCTGCCGGTCTTGGTTGAAAATGATGCGAACCTTGCGGCCTTTGCTGAATGGACATGGGGTGTAGGGCGCAGGTGCAACCATTTTGTCCATATTACCTGCGGCGAAGGTATCGGTGGCGGCATCATATTGAATGGGGAAATTTATCAGGGCGGATCAGGGCTTGCAGGTGAGATCGGCCATATGGTTATCGAGGAGCAAGGGACTCTTTGCTTTTGCGGCAGCCGGGGCTGCCTGTCCGGATTCGCTACCGAGCGCGCAATCCTTGCCGCTTTGCGTGACTCTGAAAAGTCCAGAAACTCATTGTCGGAAGTTGTTGACAGCGCCAGACATGGAGACGCTGCCTGTCAGCGGGTACTTTTTGAAGCCGGGGTGCATCTTGGCAAGGCACTTGCTACCGTGGTGCGTGTCATGGGCCCGGATATAATTGCCGTTGGCGGCACATTGGCTACGGCAGGCGACATCATGTTCGATGGCCTGCGCTCTTGCGCGGAGATCATCAATCTGCGTGCGATTGCCAAGTCACCGGAATTTCTTGCGGCGGGCCTGATCGAAGATGCCCCTGTGCTGGGCGGGATTGCAGCGATGCTCTCAAAACTTGATCTGGGTTCAAATGTGGTGGAGCCTTGGATGCGCATGCCATCTCCCGGCATAGACCAGTCAGCGATATAATTATAGCTGATCTTGAACCGAAATCCTGATGCAATTTCAGTGAAACTACCCTCAAACGATAGACAAGCTGACCACTGGCTGCATTGAAACAAGGCGTGCCTCTGAAGATGGAATGGCTCGAACCCCTGGCGTTTGGCTCAAGGATAAAGCTTCAGCGCACCACCCAGGAGGGGACTGACTCGGCGCGCAGAAATGCCTCTGCACCCTTTCCCTTGAGCATGGCCAATGTCGAGAGAAAGCCGGCTTCGATGCAGGTTTCGGCTGCAACGGTGACCGCACGCGGCGCATCGCGCACCGGCCAGCCGGTTCGCGGATTGAGAATATGGCCGTAGCGCACTCCGTCCTTGAACAAAAAGCGCCGTGAATCGCCGCTCGTTGTCAGGGCGCCCGAAGCAAGTTCGATAACCGCGCGACCGTGCGTGTCGGTGTCCACCTGTTCAATCAGCGCACTCCAGCGTTTGCCGCCCCGACGCGGACCACTGACCCGCAAATCACCACCAAAGTTAATGAGCAGCGCAGCGTCGCTCTGCGCGGTTGCGATCATCATGGCGCGATCGACGGCATATTCCTTGCCAAAGCCGCCAAAGTCGATTTCCATCCCGTCCGGCAGCGCGATTTTTGGATTGTTCCACGCGGCCTTTTGCCAGCCAATCTGCTCCAGAAGTACGGCTATGTCGCTTTGCGCGGGAATCTGATCCGAACCATCGAACCGCCAGACCTTGCGCAGAACCCCCGAGCTGATGTCGAACATCCCGTCACTCATCGCAAAACATTGTGTCGCATAGTCGAGCAGCGCGGCGGTTTCCGAATCAACGCGCACCGGCTTGCCGGCAGACCTGTTGATTGCGGACAGAGCACTGTCTACCCGGTAACGGCTGAATTTATGTTCTATGCGCAGCGCTTCCGCTTCCACTGCGCGCCCGAGATGGAGCGCGAGTTGCGCGTCCGTCGTTTCCATATTGACCGAGCAGGGCGACGCCATGGCTGAAAAATGATAGATAAATCCACCATCAAGCCGCTCCAGCGCCGCCTTGGTTTTTTCACTCACGTCTGCGAAATGCCTCGCACCGCCGGATTATAACCTGAATTTATACCCGGCAATGACCGATACCGCGCTGACGCCGGAGAAAAAGTCAAGACTTTGCAGCGCAGGAATTGTCACCGCCGCTGGATGATGATCTCCAGTTTGCCGATAATATTCGCCCCGGATGTAAAATTCACTGCTAAAGACCTTGAACCCGAACTGTGCGCCAAATGTCGTGGCGCTGAAGCGGCCCAGCCGTATATCCGAGGTTGCATAATTTGGCAGTGCCGTCGCACTCGTCAGATAATATTGGAAGAAATTCGCGGCGGTCTGGTGATAATAGCGGGCGTGTGGCTCGACATAGATCAGGCGTGAAATCGGAATGCGATCCGATGCTTCCGCCGTTATCGACGTAATACCCCATGTATCATGGTACCAGCGCCCCGACAGATCGAGGAAGGTCGGGCCAAGCGAAATCTTGTTGCCCCAGTAGATGCTCTGGCGCACACGCGAGCGCGGCCGGTTTTCATAGAGATATGTTGAAGGCAGGCCCGAGACCGGATCGACCACCGACATGATCCGGTAAGGGTCCGTCTGGTAGCCATGGAGTTCGCTCAGGCTGTAATTGAGCTGGGTCAGCCAGCCGCGCGTCATGATCTGGGTCACACCGGCGACGACATCAAGCTCACCCTTGGTGTCGTCGGGGCCCTTGAGCGCGGCACTCATGACAGTGAATGCCGTAGGTGTGCCAAAAAAGGGCCGGGACTTGTCATATTCGAAATTGACATTGAGCGCGAGCGTAGTGTTCTTGTTGTTGACGTCCTTCTCTATCCCCAGATTGCCGGAAAATGTCGTATAGTCGCGCTCGCTTGAGCCTGCACCGCCAAAGCTGAGCCGGGTGGTGCGGTTCAGGGCCTTGGTATAGCCGAGTTCGAGTGCCGTTCTGCGGTCTTCAAACCCGGCGTCAACCGGCAGAACGCCGGGGGGCGTTGAGTATGTGCGGGTGACCAGGCCATTGACCACCGAAGTAACGCTCCCGCCGGATGTTTGTGTCGTTGTGGTGCCAATCTGCGCCAGGGAGGGCGTAACGAAATTCTGCGTAACTGTAGCTGGCGCGGCACCATTCGGTGTCGGCCCGGTTACTGCGTCAAAGGTCAGCTTGCCGCTGATCACATCACCATTATCCTGGGTATCGGTAATGTTGATGACGGGTTCGATCGCGCGCACGCGCGAACCGGATTCCTGATAGAAGAGCAGCGATGTATCAAAATCAAGGCCCGGTTGGGTTGATGCCCCGGTGATGTTGGTTGATCCACCGTTGGTGTCGTTCGCCTTGCTCTTTGCGGTCATGATATCACGTGCGTCGATGATCTGGCTGTTACTGGTACCCGCATCCTGTGCGGACGCGATATGGCCCATTGTCGCAAAAAGCGCGGTCGTGGCAATTTTGAGTGCCGACTTCATGCCCTCACCGGGCCTGGATTTTAATTGCATCCACAACCTCCGCCGCCAAAGCTGCGGCCACCGCTGGCACCCTCTTTGCTGAAATAGATATGGTCGTCGGCAGCGGTGATATTCGGGTGCGTTACAAGCTGCATTTCTTCTTTTGCAAGAATATCATGCTGCCAGGGCTTGACCCCGATGGATTTGGTGCACCCGCCGAATGCTGGAAGTGCTGCGCAGACCAGGGCGACCCGGAACACCCTTTCCCTGTAATATTTATTTTTCACTCAACAGCTCCTCGATATGGCTTTCATAGGCTTGCTCGGCGCGCGGCACAAAGCCTTCATGACGAAACCGGACACGGCCATCGCGTCCGATCAACACCGACGTAGGCATGGCATTGACCTTATATTCTGTCGGCGTGGTGCCCTTGGGATCATAATCGACCGTAAAATTGTGCGGGCCAATATCTTGCAGAAAGGTGTCAGCAAGTTTGCGATTGCGATCAAGATTGACGGCGAGGATCACCAGACCCTGATGCCCGTACATATTCTGCATCTCTTCCATAAAGGGAAAGGATTGCCGGCAGGGAATGCACCAGGATGCCCAGAAATCGAGATAAACCACCTTGCCGCGATATTGCTGCAAATTGACCTTCTGCGCATAGGCCGAAGAATTGAGCGAGATCAGCGCAAGCAGGGCGAATGCGGCCTTGAGCGCAGACTTTAGTATAGCCTGAAACCCATGCTGCTTTTGAGGCAAATGCGCCACGCTGCGTTTTTCGGATGCATCAGAGGCCCGGCCCGATAACTCCGAGATGACCGACCAGGACAGCAACACAAGCAGCACAATGGCCATTGGAATTGCCAGAACCAGTGCCGCCAAACGCGTGCGGATGTTTGCTTTAGGGGCTGTTGCGTAAAGGATTGCTTGAGAATGCGCGCCATACAACTTCACAAATTTCCGCAAAACACGATCATCCTTCATCAGTCACCTAAAACCATTTTTAGTTCACTCTGACGCAATGACGGCTAAGTCTGAGCCAACCCGCACGTATAGTCTGAAAAAATTATAAAGTTGCGCGCAAGCGCGTATCTCTCATAGGGAACCGGGACAATGCGAACGCTTCTCGAAGCCACATATATCTGCGAAAAGAGCAATTTGTTGCGTCTGTTACGTGCGCGCACCGGCAACGATGAGGATGCCGAGGACATTGCGCAAAATATCTGGCTCAAAATCCAGCGCAGTTCATTGCCCGCACAGATTGAAAACCCCAAGGGTTTCATCGTGCGCATGGCGATGAATATGGCAACCGACCATCATCGAGCTGCGCGCAACCGGTTGCGGCTCAATGAAAGCTGGGTGGAAACGCATACCATGACTATTGCAGAACAGCCTATCGATGAAACACCGTCCCCCGAAGCGTGTCTCATGGCGAAGGCGCAATTTGATGTTGTCGTCGCTGCGATTGACCAATTGCCCAATCGCGCCAGGCAGATTTTTATTTTGCACAAGATTGAAGGCTTTTCGCAAGTGCATGTGGCAGCCGATCTCGGCATTTCGCTGAGCGCGGTTGAAAAGCATATCGCGGCGGCGCTGGCAAAAATTGCGACGTTTATTGGCGAACATTGAGGGGTGAGGATGAGCAGAGCGTCATAGATATATTGGGGTTTATGGATTGTGACAGAGCAGGTATTCACTTCGAAATTGCTTGAAGAAGCGGCTGAATTTCATACCGCGCAGGTGCGCGCTGATTTCGACTGGGGATTATTTGCGCAATGGCTGGAGCGTGGTCCGGCGCACCGCGCGGCTTATCAGGCGATCGCCGAGCTTGATGCGGACATCATGTCCAGTCGCAATGCATTATACCCTGCACTCAGTATTCATCCTGCCGGGAATGATAATCCGACCTACACCGGATACAAGCTGCGCCGCACTTCACACTGGGTCGGACTTGGACTTGCCGCGAGCTTCATTGCTGCGCTTTTTGGCCCGCTGATGTGGCGCTGGTCGGCCAATCAATCCAGCGATAACGGCGCGATGACCTACGCCACCGGGGTGCGTGAGACGCGCAGGCTAGCGCTTGCGGACGGTATTGCTGTCACGCTTGATCGCAATTCCGCAATCAGTGTTGATCATGTCACGACCCCTAAAATCATTCGGGTTGTGCGCGGTCAGGTCTATTTCGCTTTCCAGCACCATGCCAATAACCAGGTACGTGTCATGGCAGATGCGTACAGCATCTATCATATCGGTACGGTGTTCAATATCGTTTTGACTCCTGAGCGCTTCTCGGTGGCGGTTGCACTGGGTCATGTCATGCTTTCACGGCCGGGCGCTGCACCCGACATGCTCAATGCCGGCGAAGAAGCCGATAACTGGAACAAGAACCGGGCCTTGAGGATCAGGCGGGTCAGGACAGCGGACATTGCGGCCTGGCAGCAGGGCGACATAATATATGATGAAACTCCTTTGCCCTTGATTGCTTCTGATCTAAGCCGATACACAAGGCGCAGCATTCACGTTGTTGGTCGTGCGCAATCATTACGTTTTTCGGGAGTTCTTCGTGTTGAAGATGGGCAAAAAATGCTGGAAAATTTCCAGCTCCTGCTCCCGATTGATGCGCAGACTAGGCCTGACGGCGGCATTAATCTGCTGGCGCGCGACCGCCCTTAGTATCCTCTTTAGCCCATTTACAGCCCACGCGGCATCCGGTGTTCGCACCACAATCATTGCAATCAAGGCGCAACACCTGAAATCGGCTCTGATCGAATTTTCGCGACAGACACACATTTCGATCGGTTGCGATTGCAGGATAAGGTCTGTGCGAACGCAATCCGTGCAGGGAAACATGAGTGCGGAGTCTGCGCTCACCATCATGTTACAGGGTACCGGTTACACTGCAAAAGCCAGAGCAGACAATGTTTTTGAGCTCATCTGGAATCATGTGCGGCTCAAAAATGAAAATGAACCATCAAATGAGCCTGTCGATAGCCGGCCAATGTCGATTTCATCACTGCAGATTTCGCAACATCCTGTTGATGACATAACAGTGCAGGCAGATAAAATCCGCCTGAGCACGGCGGACAAGGGCCAGGGTTTTGCATCGGTTTCGGAAACGGCCTGGGCGGTGCGGGCAACTTTACCCAAAACCGAGGATGCTGCCGCGCTGCTGGGGAGTGTGTCGATGACCAATTATGGTGATGGCCGGGATCGCATGTTTGTACGCGGCATTGCCGATTCTGCATTCAGCGGGGGAGCGCAAACCCCGGTAGGGATATTTGTTGGCGATCTTCGTCTGACCTATGATGCGCCAAATCCGGATCTGCGCCTGGTTGATGTGGCGCGGATTGACCTGTTTCGCGGCCCGCAAGGGGCGGATGAGGGAACGGGCCTGCTTGGTGGCGCGTATCGCATCGTGCCCAATCCGGTCGATTTGAACCATTTTCAGGCGAGCGTCGGCGCTTCAGCATCCGCAACCGCCAGTGCGGGGGCTTCGGGGGCAGCATCGGCCATGCTCAACTTTCCGCTTGTTTCGGAAAGTGCTGGATTGCGTGTTGTCGGCTGGAGTGAGCATCAGGGCGGCTGGATCGATAACGGCCTGCTTGGTCTCAGCAATACGAACAAAACCAACGTCTATGGAGGCCGCGCAGAATTTGCGTGGCAGCCACTCGTGCGCTGGCATCTGGCGCTGAGTGCACTCAGCCAGAATGTCAATGCCGCAGATGCGCCCTACGCGGACATCGGCCCTGTGCCGCTGATGCGCAATTCGAATCTCCTTGAACCCTACTCCAGTGGTATTCAGTCGCTGGCTCTGCGTGTGACCGGTATGATAAAGCAATGGCAGATTTATTCACTTACCGGATTGGTGAATTCGAAGGTCGGCAGCCAGCTTGATGCAAGCATGGATGCAACAGAATATGCAGCAACCGGCAATCTGGCCTATCTGCAGGTAGATAATTATCATCTTTTCGAACATGAAACGCTGGTGAAATCGCCTGCCCATGGTTCATTTTCGGGGCAATTCGGGTTTTCCACGCTGATTAGCCGTCATGTCTTGACAACAGCTATCAATAATAGCAGCGGTTCAGCGCACAATTATTATGCGGCGACTGTCAATAGTCGCAGCGTTGAAGAAGCCATGTTCGGGCGCGCCGAGGCGCATGTCACTGACGCTATCTGGGGCGAGGCATCGCTGCGTTTGACCCGGGCTACGCATGATATCGCTTCGCTCATCAATGGTGCCACCAATGCCGAGCATATCGAAGGTGTCACGCTCAATTCTGCTCTGGCGCTGAAATGGCGCCCGATCGAGACGCTTCTTCTGTATGTGCGCCGCGCGGATGCCGAGCGCCCGGGCGGATTGAATGCGGTTCAGCGGTCAGGTGTTCCCTCATCTTATTTGACCGACAATGTCATCAACTATGAAGTGGGGAGCAAATATCAAACCCATGGCAAGCATTTTCGCTTTAATGCAGCAACATTTCTGAATGACTGGAACAATGTTCAGTCGACTATCCTGACCGAGGATGGTCTCACATTCATCGCTAATATCGGGCAAGGACGGATCATCGGTGCTGAAGCTGACACGCGCTGGCAAAGCGATAATGGCCTGTTTTTTTCAGCGAATGTCCTGTGGCAACAGGCGCGCCTGTTGCATTCGAGCGATCCGGCGATCGTGACACCGCACTTTCTTCCTGCTGTGCCCGATTTTATGAGCAATGCTGCCATGGGATATATCTACACGGCAAGTGATGACGCGCGATTCACAATTGAAAGCCGCATAAAATATCTGGGGCGGTCGTATTTGTCGGTTCAGTCACAACTGTCTCGCCCCTATGGCCGTTATGCGATTATTGGCTTGTCTGCGGCCTATAAACGGGGCCGAATCCAGTATAGTTTCGACATCGACAATCCGTTC
>JAGWQR010000226.1 GCA_028869975.1 Alphaproteobacteria bacterium
AATCGCCTGGCGGCGGAAGATCCGAGTTTCAGGGTTTCGACCGATCATGAATCGGGCCAGACGATCATCAAGGGCATGGGCGAGCTTCATCTTGAAATCCTGGTGGATCGCATGAAGCGCGAATTCAAGGTGGAAGCGAATGTCGGCGCGCCGCAGGTGGCGTATCGCGAATATCTCGCCAAGCCGGTTGATGTCACCTACACGCACAAGAAGCAGTCGGGTGGCTCTGGCCAGTTTGGTGAGGTCAAGGTCAAGCTGACGCCAGGTGAGCGCGGCTCGGGCTTCGTCTTTATCGATTCGGTCAAGGGCGGCAACATCCCGCGCGAATATATCCCCTCGGTTGAAAAGGGAATGCGCGAGACCGCCGAAACCGGGCATCTGATCGGCTTCCCGATTATCGATTTCTCGGTTGAGTTGCTTGATGGTAAATATCATGACGTTGACTCGTCGGCACTGGCGTTTGAAATCACCGGGCGTGGCGCAATGCGTGAGGCGGCGGCCAAGGCTGGCATCAAGCTGCTTGAGCCAATCATGAAGGTTGAAGTTGTGACCCCGGAGGACTATCTTGGCGATGTCATCGGCGACATGAACTCGCGGCGCGGGCAAATCCAGGGCACTGACAGCCGGGGCAATGCGCAGACCGTGGAGGCGATGGTGCCGCTTGCGAACATGTTTGGCTATGTCAACCAGTTGCGCTCGTTCACGCAAGGGCGCGCGCAATACAGTATGCACTTCTCGCATTATGATGAAGTTCCGGCGAATGTGGCGGAAGAAATCAAAGCGAAACTTGCGTGATTGGATAAAGCGCATTATGGGGCGCGCTTCGCTCGAACAGATTCGTGCTGCGGGGCGGCTCCGGTTTTTGATGAATTGAAGAAAGTAACGAGGACTTAACTATGGCTAAGGCTAAATTTGAACGGAACAAACCGCACTGCAATATCGGCACCATCGGTCATGTGGACCATGGCAAGACCTCGCTGACCGCAGCGATCACCAAAGTGCTCGCCGAAACTGGCGGCGCGACCTTCGTTGACTATGCCAATATCGACAAGGCGCCCGAAGAGCGCGAGCGCGGCATCACCATTTCGACCGCGCACGTCGAATATGAGACTGACAAACGACACTATGCGCACGTCGATTGCCCGGGTCATGCCGACTATGTGAAGAACATGATTACCGGTGCCGCGCAGATGGATGGCGCGATCCTCGTTGTGTCCGCGACCGACGGCCCGATGCCGCAGACCCGTGAGCACATCCTGCTCGCCCGTCAGGTCGGTGTGCCGCAGATGGTCGTGTTCATGAACAAGGTTGATCTGGTGGATGACGCGGAAATTCTCGAACTCGTCGAGATGGAAATTCGCGAATTGCTCTCGAGCTATGATTTTGACGGCGACAACATCCCGGTCATTCAGGGTTCGGCGGTCAAGGCGCTCGATGGCAGCGATGCCAAGCTTGGCAAGGAAGCCGTGCTCAAGCTGATGGCGGCGGTGGATGAATGGATTCCGCAGCCTGCGCGTCCGCTCGACAAGCCTTTCCTGATGCCGATCGAAGACGTGTTCTCGATCTCGGGTCGCGGCACCGTTGTCACGGGTCGTGTCGAGCAGGGCATAGTCAAGGTTGGCGAGGAAATTGAGATTGTGGGTCTCAAGGACACTCAAAAGACGGTTTGCACCGGCGTGGAAATGTTCCGCAAGCTGCTCGATCAGGGTGAGGCCGGTGATAATATTGGCGCGCTGCTGCGTGGCACCAAGCGCGAGGATGTCGAGCGCGGTCAGGTGTTGTGCAAGCCCGGCTCG
>JAGWQR010000227.1 GCA_028869975.1 Alphaproteobacteria bacterium
CGCAACCGCCTCATAACGTTTCGTTACCGCCTTGATTGACTGATGATCGGGCGCAACACCGGAGCGGATCAGGCCGAAGGGCACGGGCAGCCGGTCGATCATGTCGATCCCCACGTCCGCGCCAAAAGCTTTCAGACACGCTTCTGCTGTATAATAGCCCGCCGGGCCTGAGCCGATTATCGCGATGTGCCGCACCACACCCTCCTGTCATTTCCCGGGGGATGCTAATACGGTGCGTGCGGAATGCAAGCGGGCCTTATATTCAGGGGATGATTGCGCAAGCCACCCGCGCACCACCACCACCTAGCGGCGCCGGTGAATCCGCATAATTGTCACCGCCAGCATGGATGACCAGAACATGTCCGTGAAGCGCGTTAAAATCGGTAATGTGCGGCGCGCTGACGGCACCATCGGCATGGCCAAAGGAATCAGCGGTAATGAAGGGCAGATCGCCAAGGTGCCCCATCCCCTCCGGCCCCATATGCTTATCGGTCATCCCTGGATCATAATGACCGCCTGCCGCCCCGGCAGCAATAACCTTGCCTGATTTGTCCAGCCCTGGTGCGCAGGTTCCGCCTGCATGAATATGCATACCATGCGCACCCGGCGTCAGGCCGACGACATGATAGGTGACCCGCAACCCGTGCCGCGTGGATCTGAACACAATCGTGCCGAGCGGTGCGCCCGCGCCAGCAGTGCTGGCCGCATTGACGGTCAGGTTGATTTTTTCAGCCGGTGCCGCTGCCACCAGATCAGTCGCAATCAGCAACATCGCAAGTCCGGTCAAACGCAGCATGAGCTCCTCCCTCTTAAAGCACAGGGAATTATCACGATTTATGCATCGAAACAAGGAATAGTCCCGCGCCGGGGCATGGCTTATTGCCATATTAACCCGCGAGCGGATAAGGCAACGCAATGAAACCAACGATTCTGGTCACCGGCGGGGCCGGCTATATCGGCAGCCATGCCGTGATGGCCCTGTGCGATGCGGGCTACAGAGTCGTCGTGCTCGATAATCTGACTACCGGCTTTGCCTGGGCGGTGGACAAGCGCGCAACGCTGGTGGAAGGCGCAGTAGACAATGTGGCGCTGGTGCGGCGGATTTGCGCGGAATACGATGTCATAGGCGTGATGCACTTTGCAGGATCGATCATTGTCCCTGAATCGGTTGAAAACCCGCTCAAATACTATGCCAACAACACGGCGGCGAGCCGCGCGCTGATTGCGGCGGTGGTGGCGTGCGGCGTGCAGCATTTCATCTTTTCTTCAACCGCCGCGACCTATGGCATCCCCGAAGAAGTGCCGGTGAAGGAGACGACGCCGCTCGCGCCAATCAACCCCTATGGTCGCTCGAAATTGATGACCGAGTGGATGCTGGCGGACGTGGCGGCAGCGCACAAGTTCAATTATTGCGCGCTGCGCTATTTCAATGTGGCGGGCGCGGACCCGCACGGGCGGAGTGGCCAGTCAACAGCAGGCGCAACGCATCTCATCAAAATTGCGGTCGAGGTCGCGACCGGCAAGCGCAACCATGTCAGTATTTTCGGCACCGATTATGCCACCCCGGACGGCACAGGCGTGCGCGATTATATCCATGTGTCGGACTTGGCGACAGCACATCTGCGCGCGCTTGAGGCGCTGTTCGCGGATCCCACCCGCAGCCACACGCTCAACTGCGGCTATGGCAAGGGATACTCTGTGCTGGAGGTGCTCGATGCCGTGCGCCGGGTCACCAACCTTGAGATCAAAGCCGAGATGGCGCCGCGCCGTGCGGGTGATCCCGATTGCCTGATCTCTGACAACCGCGAAATCCTGGCGCGCTTCCCCTGGGTGCCGGAATATGACGACCTCGACATGATCGTCAGCCACGCGCTCGCCTGGGAGCGGAAACTGGCCGCGCGTCCATAACCGATCACCTCCCCCGGATGCTCCGGAGGAGGCGCGGCTCAATACTCCATACTCACGAGCATTCCCTCAAACGCTACGCGAGGGAAACCGATCCTCTGCTAGTCAAAGAAGTTGTGGATGACGTCGACAACATAACCGCTATTCACGTCCACCAGCAGCGCATCATTATAATAACGAATCCAGCGCGTATCCCCTTCGGGGGGCGGCAGGCGATAATAACCGGGATCACCGATCCAGTAATCTTCACCATAGAAAGCCGGGTCGATCGTCCAGCCGACATCGAACGGGGTATAGCCATAGCCCCAGCCGAACGGGTTGTCATAAACGCCGAGCTGGAACCAGCCGGGATGCTCATCGCGCCAGCCTTCCCAGTTATAGCGTCCATCATTGCGCCAGCCCCGATCCCAATGGCCGTTATACTGGCCCGGGCCACCGCCACGGTTCCAGCCGCCACCGGCATAGCCATTGCCCCGGTTCCAGCCGCCTTGACCGCCGCGTCCGTAATTGCCGGCACCGCCCTGCCACGCACCGCCATGGTTCCAGCCGCCGCCATGTGCATAATTGCCGCCATTCGCATAATTGCCAGACCCGCGCGCACCGCCGTTCCACGCCATGCCCTGCCCGGCCGCAGCGCCACCGCCGTTGAAACGCGGCACGGGTGCCGAGCGGAACGGCGCGGCATGCATCGCGCCTCCGCCAGCAAATCCGCCGCCGCCTGCAAAAGCGCCCCGATAGGCTCCGCCACCGGCAAATCCGCCACCGCCGTGGAAACCACCGCCTCCACCACCGCCGTGGAAGCCACCGCCTCCACCACCGCCGTGGAAGCCACCGCCTCCACCACCGCCGCCATGACCGCCACCGCCTCCACCACCGCCGCCATGACCGCCACCGCCTCCACCACGATCCGCATATGCGGGTGCTACTGAAACTGCTGCCAGCAAAGCTGCCAAGATGATCCTGTTCATCGATCTCACTCCTGCTCCCCCGCCCCCTACCAAGCTACTCTGCGGGTTCATGCTCTTTCTATCCGAGTCGCGATGAGCCGAACCTTAACACTACTGTAAGCAACCATACAGAATGGTAACGCAATGCCGCTGCTGATCCTTCGTGCGTATTACCCATATTCAGGGCCTGGCCTTGAGCGCTGGCACGGCGCGTGCGGCCTCTGCCGGGGGAATATCGGGCGGCGGCACCGGCGCAACCCCGCCGCTGCCGGCCATGATCGCGGCGGCCCGCTTCACCGCGCGCCGCACCCGTGGCAGAACCCCGCACGGGCAGACATGTGGCAGCGCGGCATCGATCTGTGCATCACTCGGGTTCTTGTTCTGTTTGAGCAGCACCGACGCCGCCATAATCATGCCCGGATCACAAAAGCCACACTGGGTTACATTCTCGGCAACCCAGGCCTGCTGCACCGGGTGGCTGCGATCATTCGACAACCCCTCGATCGTTGTAATGAATGCACCTTCCAGCGCCCGAATACTGACCTGGCAGGACAGAATGGCATGGCCATCAATTTCCACAGTGCAGGCCCCGCAATCGCCCGTGCCGCAGCCATATTTGGTGCCGGTGAGGTTGGCCGCATCGCGCAGCGCCCAAAGCAGGGGGGTTTGCGGATCAATATCAAAACGCAGCGGCTGGCCGTTGATAATCAGGCTGGTCATGCGCGCGGCTATACCGCGCGATTAGGCGCGGCGCTACCCGCCAGACATCAATGCGCGATAATGCAGTTCGCGCCCGCGGCCTTGAGCTTGGCGCAGGTATCGGCTGCTGCATTCCCTGCTGAAGCGCGCAATCGATAGACCGTAGCCCCGCCGACGGTGGCGGGAACGATGGATTGCGTCATCGAGGCCAGGAACGGATATTTGCCCTTGAGATCATCCCAGCCCTGTTTGGCGCTGGATTCCGAGCCATAGGCCCCGAGCTGGATCAGCCCTGTGCCCGGCGCGGCGGTTGCAGCCGCCGGTGCGGGCTTGGCGGCTGGGGCGGCAGACTCATCAATCTTTGCGGCGGCGTTGGGCTTGGCCGCTGGCGCTGCCGGTGCAGGCCTGGTTTCGGCTGGCTTGATGGGCGTTTCGGCCTGCGCGCTGTTGTCGATTTGGCCATTGCCTGCTGCACCCTGGGCAGTGGCGGCGGCGGTTCCGCCCTGACCTTCAACCTGCATCCCACCCGCATCGGCTGGCTTGGTCTTGTAATCGCCATCCTGTGCCGCAATCAGCTTGCCGTCGCCACCCTTGGCCGGGGGCGTCTGGCTGTTCATCCACCACAGCCCGCCAACGACGAGCGCGAGCGCGGCAGCTCCGGCGACGAGCACCCCCGTTACGGGATTGCGCTGCGCCTGGAGATGATCGGCATCGGGCTCAACCGCTTCCAGCCAGGGCAGCCGGTCGTCCTCATGCGGATGCACTTCATTCTGTAAGTGCAATTCGTCCTCATCCTCTTGCTCGATCATCACTACATCTCCGTTGCGGCCTCGACCCCCATGATAAACAGGCCGTTTGCAATAATTTGCCCGATGGCACGCGCCATGAAAAGCCTTGAAGTGGTTAATTTGGCGTTATTAACCACCAATATCCGCTTTTTCGGCGATTCGTTACCAAGATGCCAGTGCGCATGGAACGCCGAGGCAAGGTCATAGAGATAGAACGCGATCCGGTGCGGCTCATGATGCGTTGCGGCTGATTCGACCATGCGCGGGAATTGCGCAGCCAGCCTGACGAGGGCGAGATCGTCAGCGGTGAGCAGGGTAAGGTCGGGCGCACAGGACAAATCCAGCCCCAACTCTTCGGCCTTGCGCGCCAGCGAGCAAATCCGCGCATGGGCATATTGCACATAGAAAACCGGATTGTCCTTGCTCGCTTCCACCACCTTGGCAAAGTCGAAGTCCATCTGCGCATCCGCTTTGCGCGTGAGCATGGTGAAGCGGACGACATCCTTGCCCACTTCGCGCACCACGTCCGCCAGCGTCACGAAATTGCCCGAACGCTTCGACATTTTCACCGGCGCGCCACCCCGCAGCAGCCGCACCATCTGCACCAGTTTCACATCAAATGCGGTCTTGCCTTGCGTGAGCGCCGCGACCGCCGCCTTGATCCGCTTGACCGTGCCGGCATGATCGGCGCCCCAGATGTCAATCAGCATGTCTGCGGATTGGGCTTTCTGAAAATGATAGGCCATGTCCGCGCCGAAATACGTCCAGGAGCCATCCGATTTTTTGATCGGCCGATCCTGATCGTCACCGAATTGCGTCGCGCGGAACAGCGGCAGCGGACGCGGCTCCCAATCCACGACCGATTTGCCCTTGGGTGGTTCAAGCACACCGACATAGACGAGGTCGCGCGCCTCCAGCGC